>NZ_JAIRBP010000080.1:0-1434 GCF_021151495.1 Halomonas sp. IOP_31
GCGCGCACACCCACTCACCGTTCGTGGGACGCGTTCGCTCGTTTCACTCGCGTAAGCGAATAGCCTTAAGTGATGCAGGCATACCCGTAGCTTCGGTACCTGGTTTAGCCCCGTTACATCTTCCGCGCAGGCCGACTCGACTAGTGAGCTATTACGCTTTCTTTAAAGGATGGCTGCTTCTAAGCCAACCTCCTAGCTGTCTAAGCCTTCCCACCTCGTTTCCCACTTAACCAGGATTTCGGGACCTTAGCTGACGGTCTGGGTTGTTTCCCTTTTCACAACGGACGTTAGCACCCGCTGTGTGTCTCCCACGCTGCACTCACCGGTATTCGGAGTTTGCCTCGGTTTGGTAACCCGGGATGGGCCCCTAGCCGAAACAGTGCTCTACCCCCGGCGGTGATACGTGAGGCGCTACCTAAATAGCTTTCGAGGAGAACCAGCTATCTCCGAGCTTGATTAGCCTTTCACTCCGATCCACAGCTCATCCCAGCATTTTTCAACATACTTGGGTTCGGGCCTCCAGTTGATGTTACTCAACCTTCACCCTGGCCATGGATAGATCGCCCGGTTTCGGGTCTATATCCAGCGACTCATCGCCCTGTTAAGACTCGGTTTCCCTACGCCTCCCCTACGCGGTTAAGCTCGCCACTGAATATAAGTCGCTGACCCATTATACAAAAGGTACGCGGTCACCCCATCACTAAGCCACCTCTGCTCGATTGGTGCGGTTGAACGTTGCAGGCAACGTTAACCGCCAAGCGGACGCCATGACAGGTCCACATCACGAAGAAGCTTAGTGATGGGGCTCCCACTGCTTGTACGCATACGGTTTCAGGATCTATTTCACTCCCCTCGCCGGGGTTCTTTTCGCCTTTCCCTCACGGTACTGGTTCACTATCGGTCAGCCAGGAGTATTTAGCCTTGGAGGATGGTCCCCCCGTCTTCAGTCAAGGTTTCTCGTGCCCCGACTTACTCGATTTCACGTCACTCGGATTTCGGCTACGGGGCTATCACCCGCTATGGCCGCGCTTCCCAACGCGTTCGCCTATCAATCATGACGCTTAAGGGCTGCTCCCCGGTCGCTCGCCGCTACTGGGGGAATCTCGGTTGATTTCTTTTCCTCGGGGTACTTAGATGTTTCAGTTCCCCCGGTTCGCCTCCCACCCCTATGGATTCAGGGTGGGATACCCAGCTTGTGCTGGGTGGGTTTCCCCATTCAGACATGCCCGGGTCACAGGTCGTTTGCCACCTCACCGAGCCTTATCGCAGGCTTCCACGTCTTTCATCGCCTCTGGCTGCCTAGGCATCCACCGTATGCGCTTAATCGCTTGACCCTATAACCCCAAGGGGTCTGGTGCGATTTCACACGACAATTGCCGGATACGCTTGAGTCGTATCTCAAATTTGTCAGCTTGATTCACATTGTTAAAGAGC
>NZ_JAIRBP010000081.1:0-1415 GCF_021151495.1 Halomonas sp. IOP_31
TACTACAGTCGTAACTGAATAAGCTACAATGCATGTGGTTGATATGGAAGCGATCACAGGGTGAAGGATGCAAGAACTGGATCTCTCTGTCTCAGCATTGTTGGATGACCTGGCAGATCGGTTAGGCCCGCTCTTTCCGCGTTCGGAAACGCGCGATCGCGCACTACGCTACCTCCAGGGTCTGCTCAGTCAGTGCGAACGTAAGAATAGCTGGCATCTTGCCGAGTGGCTCGAGGATGCCACCCCAGATGGGGTGCAGTACCTGTTGGATCGTGCCCGCTGGGATGCGGACGCAGCACGCGATATTCTCCGCCAATGGGTCATCGATACGCTGGGCTCGCCTGAGGGTGTCCTGGTCCTGGACGAGACCGGCTTTATCAAGAAAGGCCAGCACTCGGCCGGCGTGCAACGCCAGTACAGTGGCACCGCCGGCCGTATCGAAAATAGTCAGATCGGGGTCTTTCTTCTCTACGCTAGCCCGGCAGGGCATGCCTTCCTGGATCGCGCCCTGTACTTGCCCAAATCCTGGACACAGGACCGCGAGCGTTGTCGGCGTGCGGGCATCCCTGATGACGTCGAATTTGCCAGCAAACCCGAGCTCGCTCGCCGGATGCTGGAGCGCGCGATGGATCAGGACATACCGGCCGCCTGGGTGACGGGGGATAGCGTCTATGGCGGTAACCGCAGCCTGCGTCTGTGGCTGGAGGATCGCTCACAACCCTTTGTTTTAGAAGTGGCTTGCAACGAACCCTTGTGGTGGAAGAGTTTCCAGTACACGCGAGCCGACGAGATCGCGGCGGCACTGCCGGATGACGCATGGCAGACCCTATCCGCTGGCTCAGGCAGCAAGGGCGAACGCAGGTACGACTGGGCGTTGACGCCGCTGACAAGGCTGCAGCCTACGGAAGAGGCACGCCGCTGGGGCCATTATCTTCTGATCCGACGCAGCCTCTCGACACCGGATGAGTTGGCCTATTATGTGGTCCACGCGCCCAGGGACTGGGTATCGATAGAGACGCTGGTTCGAGTCGCGGGTCAGCGCTGGAAAATCGAGCAGGGTTTTCAGACGGCCAAGGGGGAATGCGGTCTGGATGAGTATGAGGTGAGGCGCTGGGCCAGTTGGCATCGCCACATTACTTTGTCGCTGCTCGCCCACGCCTTGCTGGTGGCGATACGGCAAGCGAGTCACCAGCAAAAAAAACTCGTACCGACAGGATTCAGTTGACACTCTCCGAGCTCAGGCGACTAATCGGGAGATGTCTATGGCAAGGACAACAGGCCCTGTCCCATGTGCTTCATTGGTCGGACTGGCGACGAAAGCACCAGTACCGGGCTTGGCAGTGCCACTGTCGGCAGCAGCAAGCCCGGATGGCAATGCATGAACGATCACGGCTGTAGTTACGACTGTAGTACTA
>NZ_JAIRBP010000082.1:0-1332 GCF_021151495.1 Halomonas sp. IOP_31
ACATCTCCGTCCCGACCCTTGGCTGAGCCGACACGGTAGGTGGATGGTGGCAGCGCTGCCACCTCGGGGGTGGGTCAAAAGCGTTGGCCGGTACTGGGTCACTTTACTTGGCCATTAACAGTAACGGAGAATGAGTAACAAAACCTTCAGTCCGCCTTCGGAAGAGGTGCGCACCAAGCTTCTGGCTCGTTCTGGACAGTGTGAGCGACTGGTCCGGGAGGGGGGTCGCCGCGCGATTACCAGCGTCAGCCGAACTCAGTGGTGGACCTTGGAACGAAAGCGAGCGGCTCCGGCACGGCTCAAGCTAGGCTGCAACTCGGTGGCGTGGCGGTTATCGGATCTGTTGGCCTGGATCGAGCAGCAAGGGGCTTGATTTGGCCCCTTTTACTCTCCAGAACTAACTTCACCTCTCACGATGGGCGCTAACCATTCGCAGAGCGCCTCGTGAGCCGCTCTTCGCTCTTCAAAATACGCATGCTTGTTATAAACCCGGTCCGTCCGGTTGCCGGGCAGTTGATTCAGGCAGCGCTGAGCCAGATTGTCATCAAAACCAAGCTTGCCCAGCTTCGTCCTGGCCGTGCCACGTAGATCGTGGACGCGGCGCTTGTCGAATGAGAAGAGTTTTTTCTCAAAGAGCTTCTTGAGCGCATGGTTCAGCGTGTTTTCACACACATGCGGAGTCCGTGCCTTTTTACTGATCCTGCGAGCTGGAAATACCCACTCACTACCGCAGGAACGTACCTTCAGCTCATTCAGCCATTCCACGGCGGGCTCTGCCAAAGGGATATCGATGGCCCTTCTTTTTTTGGTCCTTTCCTCGGGCAGGTACCAGATACGGTTCTCCAGATCGAATTCTGACCAGGGCGCGGCCAAAAGCTCCATCTTTCTCGTACAAGTCGCTATCAGCAACGCACAGGCCAAGTAGTTCTCTCGACTGAACTGCGCCGGAATCACCCGGAGTTTGGTAAAGAACTCGGTGACTTCGCCTTCATTCATTGGGTAGTTGGCGGCCTTCTCCTCCCCGCCGGCGTCCCTGGGGCGGAATGGCGAGGCTGGGTTGAACCTGGTGACGTCCAGTTTGATGCCATGATCAAACAGGTTCCTCAACAGACGCATCAAGTCATTTGAGAGGGTTGGGCGGGGCTTATTGTCGTCATAGCCATTGGCCACGTCGCGCAGGATTTCACTGATATCCACTGGCCGGATCTTTTGGTTCATCGCACTTTGCCGGGAAAAGCGGCCCGGATCTTCAGGAAGAAGTACGCCGTGTCACGGTACCCGTAGGCCATCCGTTTGATGACCTTGATCCGATTGTTCATGCCCTCCAGCACA
>NZ_JAIRBP010000083.1:0-1329 GCF_021151495.1 Halomonas sp. IOP_31
GGTTCTTCGCAGATCAGCGTGAAACAGGCAGGGTTTGCGGTGAAGGCAGGATAGAAAAACGGCGGTAAATCCGTATATGCTGATGTTCACCACAAACGTCTGCCTACGGATACCGCCGTTACCATGGATGCTACCCCGCTCAACCTGTTCTGGAAAGGCTTCACCGTCACCCACCACGAGTTCCTGGATGCTCAGACGCTGCGGCTCCAGCTGGAGCCCGATGACCGGGTCCCGCCCGTCTGCAGCGGCTGCGACCATGCCTGTTTCCTGGTGCATGACGTGCATCGCCGGCGCGTCCGTGAGGCACCACTGCTGATCTACCGGGTGGAGCTCGACGTCCCGGTGCGACGCTTGCGCTGCCCGGTCTGTGGCCCGACACGAGAGCGCATCGACTGGTTACCCGGGCGCTCGCCGGTCACCACCACGCTGCGCCAGTGGGTGGAGCGTTTGGTTACGTTGCTGCCGATCCGGCATGTCGCGGATCTGGTCGGCTTGCACTGGCATACCGTCAAGACCCTCGACAAGCAGCGCCTGCAACGCGACCTGCCGGCACCGGACCCAACACGGTTGAGGCGCCTGATGATGGACGAGTTCGCCCTGCACAAGGGGCACCGCTACGCCACCGTGGTCGCCTGCGCTGACACCCAGCAGGTGGTATGGATCGGCGAAGGCCGCTCCCGCGATGCGATCCGCCCGTTCTTCGAGTGGCTGGGCGAGGCGCGAGAGCGGATCGAGGCCGTCGCCATGGACATGAATTCGGCCTTCGATCTCGAGGTGAAGGCCCAATGTCCCAATGCCGAGGTGGTCTACGACCGCTTCCATGTGGTGGCCAAGTACGGGCGCGAGGTGATGAATCGGGTGCGCGTCGATCAGGCCAACCAGCTGCGCGACGACAAGGCGGCCCGCAGGGTGATCAAGGGCAGCCGCTGGTTGCTGCTGCGCAATGCCGACAACCTCAAGCCCGAGCAGGCGGTGAAGCTGGATGAGTTGCTGGCGGTCAATGCCTCACTAACCACGGCGTATCTGCTCAAGGATCAGCTCAAGACCCTATGGTTTGCCGACGACGAAGCCACCGCTCGAAGCGCCTGGCGGGAGTGGTACGACATGGCAATCAGCAGCGGCATCGATGCCTTGGCGCGGTTCACCAGGCGGTTGGAACCCTACCTGGAGGGGATCATCTCCAGCGCTCGACACCGGCTGAACACCAGTGTGCTGGAGGGCATGAACAATCGGATCAAGGTCATCAAACGGATGGCCTACGGGTACCGTGACACGGCGTACTTCTTCCTGAAGATCCGGGCCGCTTTTCCCGGCAAAGTGCGATGAACC
>NZ_JAIRBP010000084.1:0-1257 GCF_021151495.1 Halomonas sp. IOP_31
CTCGCGCCGCTCAGCCTTCGCGCCTTCCGTCGTAAAGCCGCTTGAGGCCCAGCGGATTGGCCTCCTTGAGCGCTTCGGGACGCAGCGCGTCGGGCAGATTCTGATAGCACACCGGACGCAGGAAGCGATAGATCGCCGCGGTGCCCACCGAAGTGCTGCGCACGTCCGAGGTGGCCGGGAACGGCCCGCCGTGGACCATCGCGTGGCTGACCTCGACGCCGGTCGGCCAGCCGTTGACCAGGATGCGCCCGGCCTTGTGCTCGAGCGTCGGCAGCAGCGCGCGGGCCGCGTCGTGATCGGCGTCGTCCATCTGCAGCGTGATGGTCAACTGGCCTTCGAGACGGTCGGCGACCCGCTTGACCTCGGCGGCATCCTGACATTCGATCACCAGCGAGGTGGAGCCGAACACCTCTTCCTGCAGTGCCTCATCATTGAGGAAGGCCTCGGCCGAGGTGACGTACAGCCCGGCCTGGCACTGGTTGGGCGTCTCGCCGACCTGGCCGCGGGCGATTTCACGCACCTGGTCGTGGCTGGCCAGCCGCGCCACGCCCTGCTGGTAGGCGTCATAAATGCCCGGGGTGAGCATGGTCTGCGCGGCACTTTCCTTGAGCGCCGCGCCGGCGGTGGCGACGAAGGCGTCCAGCGCCGCGCCCTGCTCGGCGATCACCAGCCCGGGGTTGGTGCAGAACTGCCCGGCGCCCAGGTTGAGCGAGGCGACGAAGCCCTTGGCCATCTCCTCGCCGCGGGCCTCGAGCGCCGCCGGCAGCGGGAACACCGGGTTGATCGAGCTCATCTCGGCGTAGAAGGGGATCGGCTCGGCACGGTTCTGGGCGACCTTGAGCAGCGCCAGGCCGCCGCTGCGCGAGCCGGTGAAGCCGCCGGCCTTGATCCGCGGATCGGCGACCAGCGCGGTGCCCACTTCGCGCCCGGAGCCGAACAGCAGCGAGAACACCCCCTCCGGCAGGTTGCATTGGGCGATTGCGCGCTGGATCGCCCGGCCCACCAGTTCCGAGGTGCCGGGATGGGCGGAGTGCGCCTTGACGATCACCGGGCAGCCCGCGGCTAAGCTTGATGCGGTATCGCCGCCGGCCACCGAGAACGCCAGCGGGAAGTTCGAGGCGCCGAATACCGCCACCGGGCCCAGCGCGATGTGGCGCTGACGCAGGTCGACCCGCGGCATCGGCTGACGCTCGGGCAGCGCCGGGTCGACGCGCACGTCGAGCCACTCGCCGGCGCGCACCACCTGGGCGAACAGCC
>NZ_JAIRBP010000085.1:0-1187 GCF_021151495.1 Halomonas sp. IOP_31
GACCGCGCTTTCCCGGTGGTGGTGGGATCGGTGGCGGACACTCGGTCTCACCCTCTGTCAGGCACTGCCGATAGCGGACTCGCCAGCGTTGCGCCTCTTCGGGCGAGAGCGTGCCACCGGCAGCGTCAACGGCCTGATGCATCTCCAGCAGCAGATCATGCAGCGCCTTGGCCCACTTTTGGTGGTCATTTTCCCAGGCCGCAGTCAATTCACGCAGGTGATGGGCGTTGCAAAGTGCGTGGCGGCAATCCGCGTAGCGGTAGTAAGGCTTCCAGTGATCATGCACCAGCACCCCCTGGACATAGGGCAGGATGCCGATGGCATCCATGGCCTCCTGACCTCGCTTGGCGTGAGGCGCCAAGTAGGTCAGGGCGTCATTCGAGGCGCTGTGCAGCCAGTAGCGCTTGCCGCCGACCTGCATCCCGGTCTCGTCGGCATGCACGGTCGCGGCTTGCCTCAGCGCCGGGATCGCCCACTCGGCAAACGCCTCGGCGCGCTGATAGGCCTCTTGATTGAAGGCGAACAGCGTGCCGGTGCTCAGCGATAGATCGCACTGTGAGGCCAGCAGCGCCTGGATGCGGGCATAGGGCAGCAACTGATACTGCGAGAGATAGACGACATGCGCCTTGAGACGTGGGCCATACTGGATCGGGCGGGTCACGCCGTCGGGAAACGGCGCCACATGGCGCCGCCCGAGATCGTCCTCCAGCACCTCGGCGCGATACTCGGTGACGACGGCCTGGATCACGATGTCTTGCACCTGGCGCGTTTCGATGCCGACCGAGCGATAGGTGCGCCCTTTGGGCAAGGTGCGGCGATCGACGCGCAACGACACGATCTCGTCGGGATCGGTGACCGGCGCCAGCGTCTTGCCTTCGTGACCCGGTTGCCCGCCAGGGCGACGCTCGCCCTTGGCCCGGGAACGGCGTTGGCGGTTGGGGTCTTGTGACGGCGGCTTGCTGCTGTTGCGGCTGCTGGTGGCCAGTCGGTCGGCCATCAGCTTGACCAGCAGCATCAGCACGTCGATGGCAGCACGCAAGGAAGGCGAGACCGTGTGGTCTTCCTTGAGCTGCTGCCGGACCCGTTCCAGGGCCTCGTCGACGTTGATATCGCTGATGGTCATGTCACCGCATAGACGTGCCGAAGGATCAGGCACACTATGCCAAAAAAATCAGGTGGTTGGCGAC
>NZ_JAIRBP010000086.1:0-1093 GCF_021151495.1 Halomonas sp. IOP_31
CCGAAACCTCAGCTTGCCAGAGGTGGTGCACCTGAATCCCGAGCGGGAGCCGGTGCCACAGGCAGCAGGGTTTTAAAGAGCCGAAACCATTTCATGTGCCAACTATGTTGACAGACTCCGGCAAATTGCTCCAGGAAAGTGGTCAACTCCGCCTCCACGGCCTTGGCGATCAGGTCTCGGGCTCCTTTGCGCAGCAGCTCATGCAGCGGGTCTGTGATGCCGGCATCTGGCTGCGTCACGTCTTGGAAGGTAGAATCTGTCATGGCGTATCCACTCGTGTTGGTTGAGATCTTGGTTGTGATCAATCAACAGGATACGCCACCCTTCCTACTTCCTCCCATACACCAGACTTGAGCTTAACTCCCGCCGGAGTAATACTGACCCACCAGCACCGACTTAAAATTGACCCACTTGAGGCAAACTGGCCGCCACCGATACGGGTAACAGCCGAGGCCGCCGGGTGGTGGCCGCCGGTGCCGACTCACGCCGGGTCTTGCCATGCCAGTAGCCCAGGCTCTTGGAGGAAATCCCTACTTGGCGGGCATAGGCTGCCATGGCGAGACCGCTGTCACGCCAGGCCTCCAGATGCGAAAGCCAGAAGCGACGCTTCTCTTTCGAGGTGTTGGGAATCTGGGACATGAAGCCTCCGTTCGATCTGGGATGGTGGTGAACATCACGCCATGATCAAGGCTGCAAGGCGACTTCAACAGATGCAGATGGCGGGACGCTTACCCTTCAACAGCGACTCGCCATAGCTCAGACAGCACGTAAGGTCTACGCCCAAGCGCTGAGTAAAGAGCTGATCAGGCCAGGGCGTTGAGAGGATTTCCGAAATTCGAGCTGGTCATGTCGACCGGCGCGCCAGCGCGACGATCGGATAAGTCAGCCACGTCGACGGTACCTTATCGTGTGTGCGGGGGAGATACTCAGGGCAGGATGGATTACAAAGGCCGCCCCGATAGGAGCGGCCTGTTGCGTGTGCGCCAGGCATGGCGCGCAGCGCCTGAGTGGCGCTGTTCCCGAGGGTGGTGCCTCGGGATGACTTGGGGGTGAAAGTCCCCTGTACGCCCGGCAAGGGGAAGTACTAGCCGAC
>NZ_JAIRBP010000087.1:0-1077 GCF_021151495.1 Halomonas sp. IOP_31
CGACCATAAGGACAGTGCCCCGTGTTCATCGCCATGAATCGTTTCCGGGTGAATCCCGAGAGAGTTGATGAGTTCGAACAGATATGGCTCGAGCGGGAGACCCACCTGCAGGGCCTGCCCGGCTTCATCGAGTTTCACATGCTACGCGGCCCCAAGGAGGAAGACCACGTGCTCTACGCCTCGCATACCCTCTGGCGTTCGCGCGAGGATTTCGAGGCCTGGACGCACTCCGAGGCGTTTCGCGCCGCACATGCCAATGCCGGCCAGAGCCGCCGTGAGGGGCTTTATCTCGGCCCGCCGAAGTTCGAGGGCTTCGAGGTCATCCAGACCATCGCCAAGAACAACGATGCCTGAACTCGCCCATGACTGAGCTCCACGATCGGCCGCCGCTGGCGGTCGTCACCGGCGCCAACACCGGGCTGGGTCTTGAAACCGCCAAGGGCCTGCTGAGCGAGGGCTACCGCGTCATCGTGGCGGCGCGCAACCCGGACAAGGGCCACGCGGCGGTCGGTGCGCTTCGCGGTGAAAGCCCGGGAGTCGACGTTCGCTTCGAGCCGCTCGACCTGGACAGTCTGGCCTCGGTGCGTGACTTCGCGGCCACGTTGCGCGCCAGCGAAACCTCGCTGGCGCTGCTGATCAACAATGCGGGCATCATGGCGTTGCCGCTGCGAAAGCTGACCCAGGATGGCTTCGAGCGCCAGCTCGGCGTCAACTATCTGGGCCATTTCCTGCTGACCAGCCTGCTGTTGCCCCTGCTGGTGTCGGCCCCGGCACCCCGCGTCGTGCAACTCTCGAGCCTGGCGCACCGCGGCGGACAGATCGATTTCGACGATCTCCAGGGCGAGCGCCGCTACGACCCCTGGCGTGCCTATCGCCAGTCCAAGCTCGCCATGCTGCTGTTCAGCCAGGCTTTGCAACGCCACAGCGACGATGAAGGCTGGGGGCTGACCAGCCTGGCGGCTCACCCCGGTCTCGCGCGTACGGCGCTGTTCGATCATGGCGTCAAAAGCCGCGCGGTGGTGGGTAGTCTCTTCAAGGTGTTGATGCCGTGGATCAGCCAGACCGCCGCCGCGGGTG
>NZ_JAIRBP010000088.1:0-1049 GCF_021151495.1 Halomonas sp. IOP_31
CTGCCGGGCTTTTCACCCTAGCCGAAGCCTGGCAGCAAGCGAGCCAATCACGATGTTGAAACCATCGACTGGAGAGCCGTGTGCGGGAGAACCGCACGCACGGTTCGGAGGGCGGGGAGGCAAAGCCTTCCCGACCCCTATCGAAACCTCAAGCGCCTGTCTCGGTGGGTCATCAAGGCCCGTACCCTTAGGTGAATTATTCACAATTAACGTTCACAGAGGAGATAGCCTGAATGGATGCCGAGCTCGCACAGCGCCTGCATCGCTTGCTCGACCGGCTCGAGGAGGCCCTGCCGCCGCCGGCCCCGGCGGTCGATTGGGAGCGCGATATCGCCGCGCTATGGCAGCGCAACGCGCTGGGCGGCCAGCTGATTCCGGTCGCCACCCGCGACGACGTCAGGCTCGACGACCTGATCGGCGTCGAACGCCAGAAGCAGGCGCTGCTCGCCAATACCCGGGCGTTCCTGCACGGCCGGCCGGCCAACCACGCGCTGCTGTGGGGCGCGCGGGGCAGCGGCAAGTCGTCGATGGTACGCGCGCTGCTCAACAGTCTGGCCGGCGAAGGGTTGCGGCTGATCCAGGTCGATCGCCACGATCTGGTCGGCCTGCCGGCGATGGTCCAGCGGCTGCGCGATACCCGCCATCGCTTCGTGGTGTACTGCGACGATCTGTCGTTCGAGGGCCACGACGACGCCTACAAGGCGCTCAAGAGCGTGCTCGACGGCACCCTCACCGGGCCGCCGGAGAACGTGCTGCTGTATGCCACGTCCAACCGCCGCCATCTGCTGCCCGAGGCGATCGGCGACAACGACGCCTCGCGGCTGGTCGACGGCGAGCTGCATCACGGCGACGCCGTCGAGGAGAAGATCTCGCTGTCGGATCGCTTCGGCCTGTGGCTGGCGTTCCATCCGTTCAACCAGGACAGTTACCTAGCCTGAATATTGCACCATTGGCGCGAGTTCGGCCTGCTGAGTGATCAGGCCAGCTCTTCATGCTGGATTCAGCAAGAATCGGTCACGTTTTGATCAATTACCCAGCGTCGAGACACA
>NZ_JAIRBP010000008.1:0-114723 GCF_021151495.1 Halomonas sp. IOP_31
CGAGGCGGTCGGCATGGTACATTTCGTCATGGCGGTTGATGCGGTTGATTCTTGTGTAGGAGCTTGAATTATAACCGATTTTCAGCCGCTTTTTTCATGTCTGATGAAATATCCGGGCTAGGAGGAATGTCGCGCAGTTGCTGGTCGATGGGATAGGGAGACGCAACCACATAGTGCAGGAAGTGGTTTATGTCGTGGTGGGACGCCACGAAATCTTCCCGCTCCCGGTCCAGCCGATCGGGGTGGTTTTCAGTGTGGCCCGTAGTCAAGAACAAGTAATCTGCCGCTACGGAGCCTCCCCCTGTCAGGGTGATGGTGAAGCCGTTATTGGAGTTGCGCTGTAGATCAACCGCCTCACAGGGGTGGAGGTGGACGTCGCAGTACCGTTCGAGGCGTAGCACCAAATAGTGGAACACCCAGTTGAGATATTCCCCGAATAGTCGGCGCGGCAGGTAACTGTTAGAACCCATCGAGCTGTCGAGATACTGGGTGCCGGCTGCCCATTCATACAAACTCGGCCCGGGCAGTAGGGGACCCGCGTTCTCGATAGTCTTATCCATGAACATAGTGATCTGGGATGCCACCGTATTGAGCAACAGGTAGTCCGGCTGGTCTGGGTGATGAATTCCGGTGCCAGGCACACCAGGGTCGATAAGATGAAGTTGCAGACGAGGCGCGTTGGTTCCGTAGCTGGCATGCGCAGTGATGCGCTCCAGTACATTAATCCCGCGGGGGCCGAGCCCAACGATAGCGATCGATAATGTATCGCGCTGCATTGCTGACGTCTCCCTGACGATGACGCAGTTTTGAAAGGCCTTGGGAGGAGGCAAGGCATCCGCCGAGGCCTGAGCGATCAAAGCGCACCTCTCCAGTGCGCAACGTGGCGCAGGGATAGCGTACGCACCACGAATGCATTTCTAAAAACGATTTGTCGTGATATGCGCTATCTTGTTCTGAGATGACTTCGTCTTGGTTGGGAGATTCAGCATGCAACTCAAATCGGTACGTATCTTCATGGCGGTGGCTGAAACCGGTAGTTTCGTCGCGGCCGCCGAACGGCTTCATACAGTGCAGTCCAATGTGACAGCCCATATCAAAAAACTCGAAGAGGAGCTGGGCGCCCAGCTTGTGCACCGTACGGGGCGCGCCCGGCTCACTTCTGCCGGGCGCGCCCTGGTGGAATATGCGGAGCGCATGCTGACTGCTCATGACGAAGCGTTGAGCCTATTCAAAGGCAGCGAAAAGGCATGCAGCCGACTGCGCATCGGAGCCATGGAAACCACCACGGCGCTACGGCTACCCCCGATCCTGGCGGCCTACCACGCGGCGTATCCCGAGGTCGATATCAAGCTCAAGACCGGTCCAACGGCCGATCTGGTCGAAATGCTTATGGACGGACAGGTGGATTGTGTGTTCGTGGCGGGACGTCTCGAACATCGCCGCTATCACTTGCTCAAGGCGTTCAGCGAACAGCTCGTGTTGGTCGGCCCCAAGCCCCTGTCAGCCATGCCTGCCTCGGAAGAACTGCTAACCACTGCTTTTCTAGCGTTTCGCCAAGGGTGCAGCTATCGCCAGCGTATCGAACTGCTGCTGGCCTCCTATGGTGTCAATGCAGCCCGGATTTTCGAGTTCGGCACCCTGGACGCGATGCTCGGCTGCGTCTCTGCCGGGATGGGGTACACCGTCCTTCCCCGGGTGACGGTCGAGGCGCACCAGCATCGCTTCGGTATTCACTATCTGGAACTGCCGAAACCCATTGCGGAAGTCGATACCTACTTTGCTGCGCCAGAGCCAGACACCTGGACGCCGGCCCTGGCACGATTCGTCGATACCTTGCGCGAGGCGGTGATCATGGCCGAGCCGCGACACTCCGTAGTCTGAGAAGGGTATCTTTTTTCGTGATATCCAAATGCACAGACTGTCATTGGACCTCCGGCTGCCTAGGTATGAAGCTGAGTTGGCCGAAGCACTTTCTCGGCAGGCCGATTACCATGCCATGTAGCAACAGTGAGTGACGGATGTTTCAACAAGGACGGGTTATGCCAATAAAATTAATTCTGGCCGCACGCTGTACGCGATGTTTGGAGGGCTGGTCAAAGCTAGTTTCGCCAAAGTAGCTTTTCCTTGCTTGTAATGAATCCTTGGGCACAAGAAAAACATTACAATGTGCTTTAATCGATAGCCCTTCGGCTGGGAACTTGTCTGCTATATTTTAAGGAAAGGTTTAAAAGAGCTGCTTGCGAAGGAGGGACAATGAATAGAAGCTTAATCTATATAAAAAGCATTTCCGAGAACAATTTCATCAGCCTAGCAAAGAGTTTAGGAGATCTGGGCGAGCAGGCGGACGGTGGCATCATTTATACGGTTGCTACCGAAAATAATAAAATACTTCAGTCTTCTTCTAGAGGACAAGCAGCAATCCCTGCGCATACTGAATTTCCTTTTCAAGTGATACCACCAGCCCTTTAAAGGTGCCCCTATGCCGGGGCCGCGGGCGCCGCGCTGAGTCAGGTGGTCGCCAGCGCCGGGAGGAAGCTGGACATTTCGAAGGTGAATCACAAGAATAGCCCGGGACATTCGGCTGTCCCGAGGTTCCCGATGCTGGACGAGATTTTTGATGCCTTCGTCGAAGCCAGTCCTGCCTCCGTCATGGCGCGCGGATTGGCTGAGCGGCTGCTGCACCCCGAGCGGCTCGACGCGTGGTTCGAGCGCCTGGAGTCGACCCAATATACGCGTGAGCTGCTGTTCTCGTCGGTGTTCAGCCTGATGTCGCAGGTGGTCTGTGGCAGCCAACGGTCGATCAATGCCGCCTACCAGGCGGCCAAGGAGGAAGTCCCGACCTCCATCGTCGCCGTCTACGACAAGCTGAAGAGCATCGAGCCGCAGACCTCCGCGGAGCTGGTGCGCTACGCCGCGGGCGAGGCGCGTACGCTCATCGCGGGGCTCGACGGCGCACTGGCGCCGCTGCTGCCGGGCTATCGGGTCAAGCTCCTCGATGGCAACTGCCTGCCCGTCAGCGAGCATCGCCTCCAGGAGCTCCGCGCGATGAGCGCCGGCCCGCTGCCGGGCAAATCGCTGGTGGTGCTCGATCCGGCGTTGGCGCTGCCGATCGATGTCTTCCCCTGCGAAGACGGTCATGCCCAGGAGCGCAGCCTGCTCGAGGCGGTGCTCGGGACGGTCGCGCCCGGCGATCTGTGGATCGGCGATCGCAACTTCTGCACCAACGGTTTCCTGACCGGGATCGTCAATAGCGGCAGCCACTTCATCCTGCGCGAGCACAAGAAGCTCGCCTGGAAGCCCGTCGCGGGCTCGGTGCTCACGTTGGCCGGCAAGACGGAGACCGGCAGCGTCCGTCAGCAAAAAGTCGAGGTGGTCGACCCGCAGGGCCATGTCCATGTCTTACGCCGGGTGGAGCTCACGCTCAACCAGGCCACCCGCGACGGTGACCGCACGATCGCGCTATTGACCAATCTGCCGGCGCGCGTGGCGCCGGCACGCAAAGTCGCCGAGCTCTACCGCGAGCGTTGGACGATCGAGACCGCCTTCCAGGAGCTTGCGACGCACCTCAACGCCGAGATCCAGACGCTGGGCTATCCGCGGGCGGCGCTGTTTGGCTTCTGTGTCGCGTTGATCGCCTACATCGTCATGGCGGTACTGAAGGCAGCGATGCGCAGCATGCACGGTGCACAGACCATCGAGGCGAATCTCTCCGGCTACTATCTCGCCGACGAACTCTCCAACGTCTACCGCGGCATGATGATCGCGATACCCGAGCCCCATTGGCGGGGCTTCCGTGAGCTCGAGCAGACTGAGTTCATCAAGGTCCTGCGATTTCTCGCCGGCAAGGTCCGCCTCTCGCGATTCCAAAAGCATCGGCGCGGTCCGAAGAAACCGCCTCCAAAGCGCCAAAATGACAAAGGCAAGCCCCATGTGTCCACCGCGCGATTGCTCGCCGGAAGAAAGCGGTGATGAGGCGACCTTTAAAGGGCTGGTGATACCACCTAGGTACGTAGGTTTATGGTGCGAGAGTAATTCTGGCTCAGAGGGTGGAAGAACACTTGTATGCGAGATGAAGATAATTGCTGATTTATTGAGCGAAGAGGAGAAGCACACACTTAGCGAAAAGACATGGGATTTTGGGGGTGAAGCAGGTATGCAGCCAATAACTATAGATAACTTGGTAAGGTATAGCCATAACCTTTTTAAAACAAAATCTTATCATCCTACTCAAGATGGTCTTGAACGAGACGGATATCTAAGGGGTGGTGGTGTTATCGATAAAATAGAAGATTTATTTAATAGAGAGGCAGCTAGAATATTGCTTGAGCCTGGCTCTGCAGTTATTTGGAATAACCACATGTGTCTACACGGTCGTGAGCACTTTGCGCATGCTGACCGTAGGCTAAAACGTTGCGTAATTTACTAGAAATAGCCTGCGGGAGGCGATATGAATAATTATCTTAACAAGCCCATAATAGACAGAATGAGAGAGCTTGAGGAAATAAATAGCGAAGATGCAGAATTTGATCGAGAGTATGATTTGCGGTTGCGTCAGGTGCCGGCTGAGACAGGAGAGTTTTTAGCCCTACTAGCCAATGTGGCTCCTGAAGGCAATTTCATTGAAGTAGGCACAAGCGCAGGCTATTCTGCCCTTTGGATCTCTCTAGCATGTCGAAAGAAGTCAGCAAAGTTAACAACCTTTGAGATTCTTCCAAACAAGATTGACTTGGCGCGGGAAACCATTTTTAAAACTAACAGCGGAGATTATATAGAGCTTGTTTCAGGGGACGCAAGAGGCTATCTTGATTCTTTTGACAACATTTCCTTCTGCTTTCTGGATGCGACGAGCGATGTTTACATCGGGGTTTACGAGAAAGTCGTTCCGAGGCTTGTTAAAGGAGGTATATTAGTGGCTGACAACGCTATAAGTCACCGACAGGAAATCGAAAGTGTAATAGCTAGAGCAGAAGAGGACCCGCGCGTTGATAGCTCAATCATAGGCGTAGGGAAAGGTGAAATGGTGGTTGTTAAGAAATAATGCCTGGAGATGAATTAAATTTTTTCCTGTTTTCAGGAATGATAGGTGGCTTGGTAATAACGCCGGGTCCAAGCACTTTACTTGCATTTGTTGTTGCCGCAACATCGCCAGTCAAGCAATCCTATAGACTTATGCTAGGTGTTTTGCTGGCAATATTGTTGCTGACAGCAGTGACGTCACTATTGTCTTATATCTCTTATCTGGTGTCGCCTATATTTCTGAGGATGCTAAAGGCTGTAAGTTTATTTTTTATATTTTATATTGGGGTGAAAATGCTTATTTCTTATAAGAAGGCTCCTGACCCCGATAAAAATAAATCAACAAACAGTCCTTTTGCTAATGGTTTCGCTATATCCTTCTTTAACGCCAAACCCCTGGCTTTCTATCTTTCTTTCTTGCCAGGCATCGCCCAAACATCGGATGGATGGGTAGAATACATGGCTAGTTCCTTTGTCCTCATTGCCATACATATCTTTCTAGCATTGCTTAGCCTGTTACTGTATACATGGTTGGGGACAAAGCTATCTGCTGTTCTCTCAATACAAGCTCTGAATGTGCTTAGCTCGCTCGTTGGAGGGTTGTTGTTAATACTTGCAATCAAAATGCTATTAAGTTTTTTGGGCATACCTCTTGTTTGACAGTTTAGAGCGCGCTGCGCAACCCATGCTAGCTTTCTCTTGGTAAGCAGGATCGACTTATCTAGTGTAGATTAAGCAATTGCGGCTGTAGTAGTAAATGGCGATTCATGGCGTTTTTTTGCGGGCAGGACGGTCGGCATGGCCCAGGACAGGCTAGAGCAGTTCTACATCCCCGAAGAGCAGTCGATCTACCTGCTCAGCCACGACGATGCCCGCAAGCTCAAGGATTGGGTGGCGCTGTGCCGCGGCCAGCTCGAACAGCTCGGCTATCGCGCCATCGAGCTGGTGGGCAAGGGCGCCTACGGCTTCGTGTTCGCCGGCGTGCTGCCGCAGGGCGGGGCGCACGACGCCGAGCATGTCTTCAAGTTCTCGCGCATCACCCTGGCGCAGCATCTGCAGGACCGCCTCGAGGAGGAGGCGTTCATGCTCGAGCAGGTCGATCACCCGCGCGTGCCCCGGCTGGTCGCCTACCAGCGCCTCAATCGCCAGTCGATCCTGGTCATGGAGCGCGCCCCGGGGATCAATCTCGAGGAGTACTCGCTACGTCACGGGCGGTTGTCGCCGCGACTGGTGGTGCGCATCGCCGCTCAGCTGGCCGACATCCTGCGCCATCTACGCCGCGAGAACGGCCCGCACGCGCGGCCGATCGTGCATGGCGACATCAAGCCTTCGAACCTGGTCTTCGACCCGGCCACCGAGCGCATCGCGCTGATCGACTGGGGCTCGTCGGTATTCGCCCAGCTGGACGCCGGCCAGCAGTTCGTGACCACCAACGTCATGGAGCTGATGTCCGCCGACCTGCAGCACACCAATGCGCGGCTCGGCGACGTCTATTTCATCGGCGACGAGCAGTTGAACGGCGGATTGTCGTCGCCGCGCTTCGACGAGCAGGGCACGGCGGCCACGTTGTATGCGCTGGCCTCGGCGCAATCGTGCCGCTTCGGTCATCGGGCGATTCCGCCCACCGCGCTGGGCCTGCCGGTGGAGTTCGCGCGCATGCTCGAGGCGATGCTCGACCCCGACCCGGCGCGGCGTCACCGCGGCGGCGATCATTTCATCAGCGAGATGCCGCGCCTGGCGCGGCTGGTAATGCTCGACCTGGCCGAGCCGGCGGAGACCGCGCGGGTGCCGGTGTGGGTCAGGCCCAGCAACCGCGAGATCGATACCGTGGTCTACAGCTCGCGCAAGTCGTTTTTGCGCGAGGAGGCCGCCAGCGACACCTTGAGCGCAGTCAACGACGTCCAGCTCGACCGCTACTACAAGAATTTCATGCAGGGCATGGGCGAGACCGAGAAGGCGTTTCTCGCCGCGGTCAGCCGGCTCGGGCGCTACCCGGTGGTCGGCGGCCTGGCGGTGCGCTGGGAAAGCGACGGCGTATACATCGACAGCGTGCTCAACCTGCACGATCTCGAACTCAAGACGGCGTTCGTCGCGGCGGTCAACAACATGGTCTCGCTGGCGCGGGCGATCTATCGCCGTGGCGTCTTCAAGAGCTGCCTGTTCAACGCCCGCGATACCCTGCATATCGACCGTGATTCGCCCCAGGCGCCGTTCGAGCCCGCAGCGGAGCTGACGTTGCCCTACGAGGTCAGCGCGGCGCCCGATCTCGAGGATCACACCCGGGTGCACTCGTATTTCGAGGACGGCCCCGATCCGGAGGAGTTCCTGCAACTGCCGGCGACGATCATGGCCCAGCTCGAGGCGCTCAACGCCATCCATCACACCGGGCTGATCATCTTCGAGGCGCTGCCCACCCACCTCAAGATCCACAGCTACTACCGGCTGCTCGACCCCGCGCGCGAGACCGAATTCCGCGCCTGTCTCGATGCGATGCTGACGGCGGTTCCGCAGATCAGCGGGCTGGGCGTGTCGGGCTACATGAAGATGCCCTACAAGGACACCAAGGTGTTCTCGCATATCGACCGGCTGCCGGCGCGTTTCTATCCCCGGGATCCGCGTAGCGAAGCGTCACTGACGAACGGTTGAGGCAAACCGACTGGCCATCGGTTTAACACATGCTAAATACATGCGAACCTCGCAGGCGTAGCCTCGAGCGAGTCGTCAGGAAGGCGACAGGCAGTGACGAGACGGCGTTGCTGGGGCCTGCCTCCCCATCTACGTTTACAGGACGGACGGCAGCGCGCCGCATTACAGCAGACTAATGGAGGAGTTTGCGATGAAAGAGACTCAAGACCTGTTCCCGACCCGACTGGAACGCAAATTGGGGATGTTCGAGCGTATCGACCCGGTGGTCCATAGCGAAGGCGAGCAACGCAAGGGTCCGCTCAGCGAGGATGAACTCGACGAATTCGACCGCAAGGGTTTTCTCTCCTTCGAAAGCTTCTTCGGCGAGGACGAGATGCAAGCGTTTCTGCAGGAGCTGCGCGATTACGAGAGCGACGAGGATCTCAAGCTCTCGGAAGGCACCGTTCTCGAGCCCGGCAAGGAGGAGATTCGCTCGATCTTCGGCATCCACGAGGTATCCGAGCGGTTCAGCCGGTTGACCCGCGATCCGCGCCTGCTGGCGATGGTCCAGCAGATCCTCGGCGGCGATGTCTACATCCACCAGTCGCGCATCAACTACAAGCCCGGCTTCAAGGGCAAGGGCTTCGACTGGCACTCCGACTTCGAGACCTGGCACAGCGAGGACGGCATGCCGCGCATGCGCTCGGTGAGCTGTTCGATCATCCTCACCGACAACGGCGAGTTCAACGGTCCGCTGATGCTGGTGCCTGGCTCGCACAAGTACTTCGTGCCCTGCGTCGGGCGCACGCCGGAGAACAACTACAAGGAGTCGCTGAAGAGCCAGGACATCGGCGTGCCGGACGATGCCAGCCTGCGCGACCTGATGGTCAAGGGCGACATCGAAGCGCCCAAAGGGCCCTCCGGTTCGCTGGTGATGTTCGAGTGCAACACCCTGCACGGTTCGAACATC
This sequence comes from Halomonas sp. IOP_31, assembly GCF_021151495.1. Lineage (NCBI taxonomy): Bacteria > Pseudomonadati > Pseudomonadota > Gammaproteobacteria > Oceanospirillales > Halomonadaceae > Halomonas > Halomonas sp. IOP_31. The sequence goes on from NZ_JAIRBP010000008.1 coordinate 8,612, forward strand.
AACATGTCGTGCTGGCCGCGCAGCAACCTGTTCTTCGTCTACAACAGCGTCGACAATACGCTGCACGACCCGTACTGCGGCAACCGTCCGCGTCCCGAGTTCCTGGCCAACCGCAAGGACTGGCGGCCGCTGACGCCGGTTGAATGAGAATGCATTCAAAGCCTGCCTCACCCGGCTGCCGCGGCCAGGTTGAAGCAAGGGTCTTTCGCCATGGAGGGCGAAAGTAGCGTCCATGGAAGGATTCACAGCGCCCTTGCGAAAACCTGGCTCGGCAGTTGGCAGCCCGGTTCTAGAACGAGCAGGGCTGCATCGTCGGCTTTCAAGGGCGCTCGCGAGGGTGCCTTTTTCGTCGCCGGCTGGCTGCCCACGGATGAAGAAAGCGTGGCGAATCGGTACAATCGCGCACTTTTGCCGCTCGGCCATTCCCGCGCCGGTCTCTCTTGCCGGCCCTTCTTCGATTGGACCCTCAGTGATTTCCACAGCCAATATCACCATGCAGTTCGGGGCCAAGCCCCTGTTCGAAAACGTTTCGGTCAAGTTCAACAACGGCAACCGCTACGGCCTGATCGGCGCCAACGGTAGCGGCAAGTCCACCTTCATGAAGATCCTCGGCGGCGAACTCGAACCGTCGGCGGGGCAGGTGATGCTCGAGCCGGGCACTCGCCTGGGCAAGCTGCGCCAGGACCAGTTCGGCTACGAAGCGCATCGGGTGATCGACACCGTGATCATGGGCAACGTCGAGCTCTGGCAGGTCGCCGCCGAACGCGAGGCGATCTACGCCCAGGCCGAGATGAGCGAGGCCGACGGCATGCGCGTCGCCGAGCTGGAGACCCAGTTCGCCGAGTTCGACGGCTACACCGCCGAGGCGCGTGCCGGCGAGCTGTTGCTCGGACTGGGGATTCCCGAATCCCAGCATTTCGGCTTGATGAGTGCCGTGTCGCCGGGCTGGAAGCTGCGCGTGCTGCTGGCCCAGGCGCTGTTCTCGGATCCCGACGTGCTGCTGCTCGACGAGCCGACCAACCACCTGGACATCAACACCATCCGCTGGCTGGAAGGCGTGCTGACCACGCGCAGCAGCACCATGGTGATCATTTCCCACGACCGCCACTTCCTCAACAGCGTGTGCACCCACATGGCGGATCTCGATTACGGCGAGATCCAGCTGTTCCCCGGCAACTACGACGAGTACATGACCGCGGCGACCCAGGCCCGCGAGCGCATGCACGCCGACAACGCCAAGAAGAAGGCGGAGATCGCCGAGCTGCAGCAGTTCGTCAGCCGTTTCTCGGCCAACGCGTCCAAGGCCAAGCAGGCCACCTCGCGCCAGCGCAAGATCGACAAGATCAAGCTCGACGAGATCAAGCCGTCGAGCCGGGTCAGTCCGTTCATCCGCTTCGAGCAGAAACGCAAGATCCATCGTGGCGCGCTCAGCGTCGAGGGTCTGACCAAGGGCTACGACGGCACGCCGCTGTTCGAGAAGCTGGGGCTGCAGCTCGAAGCCGGCGAACGCCTGGCGATCATCGGCCCCAACGGCGTCGGCAAAACCACGCTGCTGCGCTGTTTGACCGGTTCGCTGGCGCCGGATCACGGCAAGGTGAAGTGGACCGACGCCGCCGAGGTGGGTTATTTCGCCCAGGACCATGCCGACGCCTTCGCCTTCGATGCCACGCTCTACGACTGGATGGCCCAGTGGACCGACGGCGGCGAGCAGGCTATCCGCGGGGCGCTGGGACGCATGCTGTTCTCCAGCGACGACATCGGCAAGTCGGTCAAGGTGATCTCCGGGGGCGAGCAGGGGCGCATGCTGTTCGCCAAGCTGGCGCTCGAAAAGCCCAACGTGCTGGTCATGGACGAGCCCACCAACCACCTCGACATGGAATCCATCGAGGCGCTCAACCTGGCGCTGGAACACTATCCCGGCACGCTGATCTTCGTCAGTCACGATCGCGAATTCGTCTCGTCGCTGGCCACCCGCATCCTCGACATGAGCGGCGAGGGCGTCACCGACTTCACCGGCCGCTACGAGGACTACCTGCGCAGCCAGGGCGTCTACGGTTGAGCGAGTCGGCGATTGGCGTGTCCAGTGCGCGATACCGTATGGTGAAACGTAAAGTTCTTCCGAGGTGAAGCCAACCGTGACTGACCAGAATCCCCGCTTTCAGGCCGCGCTCGAGCGGCTGGACGCCCTGCACGGCGAAGACCCGCGGCTCGAGCGGACCGAGGATGGCGAGCACATTCCCTATGAATTGCTCTATGCGCGCTGGATGAGCGAATGGCTGGGGCGCGTTGCCCCCGAGGCCAGCGAAGTGCTGCAACTGGCGGTGCGCGCCCAGCACCTGCAACGCTGGCGAATCCCGCGCGACGACTATCCCCGCGATCGCCCGGGCTACCTTGCCTGGCGGCGCGAGCTGGGACGTCGCCAGGCCGAGACCGCCGCCGCGGTGCTGCGCGAGAGCGGCTACGACCAGGCCAGCTGCGAGCACGTCGCGCAGATGATCCGCAAGGAGCGCCTGCGCAGCGATCCCGATGCCCAGGCGCTCGAGGATAGCGCCTGCCTGGTGTTTCTCGAACGCGAGTTCGCGGACTTCGCCAGCCGCCACGACGACGACAAGCTGATCCGCATCCTGCGCAAGACCTGGCACAAGATGTCGCCGCGCGGCCATGAACTGGCGGCGACGATCGGCCTGCCGCCGCGCGCGCAGCAACTACTCGAGCGCGCCCTGGCCTGAGCGGGTCCAGCTCGAAGCCGCTCAACGCAACTTGATAGGCGCAGATCGGCGACGTCGGCCGGCGGATGGAAGCTGTCGGGGTCGGCGTTTTGCCAGAGCCGCCTTCGCCGACGGTTGCGCGCGTTGCTGGCTCGGCTAGCCTTGTAGGTGATCACTGTCATTCGGCGAAACCATTAACAGTGAATTCGCAAAGGCAGGTGCAATACGCGAAGACGCCATGATGACCCAGGATGCGACAGCCCCGGCCTTGCCCTGGTGGCTGCAGGCCGGCGACGAGGAGTGTCCCTTCTGCCTGCGCCGCTACCACGTCGAGGCGGGTTATTACTGTATGCACTGCGACCAGCCGATCTGCCCGTTCTGCGTGGTCGAGTTGCGTGAGAGCCGCGAGACCGTCTGTCCCGACTGCCGAGAGGAGGTGTGACGATGAGCGCCCGTGCCATGTGGCGCGGCGCGCTTTGCTTCGGCGAGGCGCGCGTGCCGGTCAAGCTCTACGCCGCGCTGGCCGATCGCAGCGTGCATTTTCGCCTGCTGCATCGCAAGGACCGCGCCCCGGTCCGTCAGGTGATGGTCGAGCCCGAGGCCGAACAGGTGGTGCCCTACGCCGAGAGCCGGCGCGCCAGGCGCTCTATCAGCGCGCCCAGGAGATGGCTATCGCCGGGCGTAGCCAGATGACCAAGGCCGAACTCATCAAGGCCATCCAGGGTGCGGCCTAGTCCGCCCGGCGCTGGCCGCCCGTGCCCGCATGTACCACCGGCAATTCGCAGGCCCTGGCCAACGCCTCGGCTTTTCGGGCATTGGCGAACAGCCTCACCTCGAGCGGCCTGAACAGCTGATTCTCGACCGCGACCAGCGGGCGCAGCCAGCGTTGATCGGTCACCGCCGCGGCGCGGTGGAAATGGCTCAGCTGGCCGAGCTGGGTCAGGCCGTAGCCCAGGTCGCGCAGCAGCGCCGAAGCGCTCATCCAGCGCAGCGCATCGATCTCGGCGTACAGGCTGACCCGCGGGTGGGCCTGCTTGGCGGCCTCGATGGCGTCGATGGCGGTTTGCAGTTGGTGGGCGTCGAGCCGCCCGCTGACGCGCAGCGCGACGACGTGCGCAGCCGGGGCGGTGAGCAATTCGAGCATGGCGGCTTCCTCGAATGGGAACGGGCCTTTCAAGCGTAGCACTCGAAGAGCACAGTGCCTCGCCCTCCGGCAGCAGGTCGAGGACAAGTTCATGCCATACGCTGGCGGCGAAATTGCGCGGCAGGCTAGAATGCACCGCCGTCTCGAGTCGTCCGGAGTTTCCCGCATGCCTAGCCATCCCGACGTGGTCGTCATCGGCGCCGGCGCCGCTGGCCTGATGTGCGCGCTGACCGCCGGCTACGCCGGCCGACGCGTGTTGGTGCTCGATCATGCCAGCAAGCCGGGCAAGAAGATTCTGATGTCCGGCGGCGGGCGTTGCAACTTCACCAACCTGGACACCGCGCCGGCGAATTTCTTCTCGGCCAACCCGCACTTCTGCATCTCGGCGCTCAAGCGTTACCGCCCGGAGCACTTTCTCGAGCTGGTCGAGCGCCACGCCATCGAGCCGGTCGAAAAGGCTCCGGGTCAGCTGTTCTGTGCCGACTCGTCGCGGCCGATTCTCGACATGCTGCTCACCGAATGCGACTGGGCCGGCGTGGCGATTCGCCTCGCCACGCCCATCGAGCGCATCGAGCGTCACGCCGAGGGCATGCGCCTGAGTACCGCGGCGGGGCGGATCGAGTGCGGGGCGGTGGTGATCGCCACCGGCGGGCTGTCGATCCCCACGCTGGGGGCGAGCGGCTTCGGCTACGATGTCGCCCGCCAGTTCGGCCTGGCGGTGACCGAGACCCGCGCCGCGCTGGTGCCGTTCACCCTGACCTCGCAGTGGAAGGCGCGCGCCGCGGCGCTGGCCGGGGTCGCCTGCGAGGTCGCGGTGCGCTGTCGCGGCGGCTATTACCGCGAGCCGCTGCTGTTTACCCATCGCGGGCTTTCGGGGCCGGCGATGCTGCAGATCTCGAGCTACTGGCAGCCCGGCGACGAGCTCGTCGTCGATCTGCTGCCGGGGCTCGATGCCGGCGCGGCGCTGCGCGAGGAACGCCGGGCGGCGCCGCGACGGCTGGTGTCGACGTGGCTCGCCGAACGCCTGCCCAGACGCCTGGCCCAGGCTCTAATCGAATGGTACGGCGACGACGGGGTGCTCGCCGAGCGTTCCAACGCCCAGCTCGAGGCGTGGGCCGAGCGGCTCAATCGCTGGCGCCTCAAACCGGCGGGCACCGAGGGCTGGCGCACCGCCGAGGTGACCATGGGCGGCGTCGATACGGCGGCCCTTTCGTCGAAGACTTTTGCGGTCCGGGAACTGCCCCAGCTGCGCTTTATCGGCGAGGTGCTCGACGTTACCGGCGAGCTGGGCGGCTACAACTTCCAATGGGCCTGGGCCTCGGCGGTGGCCTGCGGCCTGGCGTTGTAGCGGCCCAGGGGCATCGCGTGGCGGCTGAGGTGACCGGGCTCCTCAAGCGCATGGCCGGCTTCGTGCGCCGCACCGGGTCGATTTCGCACTTGAAGGGCGTGAGATGGCGCCTACGCTGAGAGGGAAACTGACGGACCCTGCCCAGCGCAAAGGAGTGTACCCATGGCCCCGCTCGCTCATCAGCTCGCAAGCGACACCCTCGAGACTCGGCACACCAAGGAGTGGCTGCGCGATTATCAGCGCGTGCGCGCTGCAACCGAGCGCCTGTGCGCGCCGCTGCATCGGGAGGACTACATGGTCCAGAGCATGCCCGATGTCAGCCCGCCGAAATGGCACATCGCCCATGTCAGCTGGTTCTTCGAAGCCTTTCTGCTCATCCCTTTTCTCAAGGACTACCGGTCGCTCGATCCGGCCTACGACTTCCTCTTCAACTCCTATTACGAGACCCACGGCACGCCCTTCCCACGCCCCGAACGAGGCGTTATATCGCGGCCCACCGTAGACGACGTATACCGTTATCGCGCCCATGTCGACGAGGCCATGGCCCGACTGCTCGAAGCGCCGCCCGTCGAGCATGTCGACGAGATCCGCCGTCGCGTGGAGCTGGGGCTTCATCACGAGCAGCAGCACCAGGAATTGCTGGTCATGGACATCAAGCACATCCTGGCGCAGAACCCGTTGTGCCCGGTCTATCGTGATGACCTGCGCGACGATCTCGCCACGTCGCCGGCGGCCACGCCCGGCGAGCTGGCCTGGCTGAATTATCCCGCCGGCGTGCGCCTGATCGGCCATGAGTCGGCTACCGGCAGCTTCGCCTACGACAACGAGATGCCGCGCCACCGGCAGTTCGTCGAGGCCTTCGAACTCGCCGATCGTCCGGTCACCAATGGCGAATTTCTGGCGTTTATCCGCGATGGCGGCTATCGGCGCCCCGACCACTGGCTGGCCGATGGCTGGCAAAGGGTCAAGGACGAGGCGTGGACGGCGCCGCTTTACTGGGTGCAGCGCGATGACGGTTGGTATCACATGACGCTGGGCGGCCTGGTGCCGGTCGACGAGCACGCCCCGGTGTGTCATGTCAGCTTCTACGAGGCCGATGCCTACGCGCGCTGGTCCGGAGCGCGATTGCCCAGCGAGGCCGAGTGGGAAGTCGCCGCCGAGGGCGTGGACATCCACGGCAACTTCGTCGAGAACGATCATCTTCAGCCGGTGGCGAAAGCCACGGATGGCGCCGCGCCGGGCCGGCTATACGGCGATGTCTGGGAATGGACCGGCAGCGCCTATCGCCCCTATCCAGGCTTTCGAACGCTGCCAGGCAGCCTGGGCGAGTACAACGGCAAGTTCATGTCGGGGCAGATGGTGCTGCGCGGCGGCTGTTGCGCCACGCCGCGCTCGCACATCCGCGCGAGCTATCGCAACTTCTTTCCGCCCCAGGCGCGCTGGGCGTTTTCCGGCCTGCGCCTGGCCCGCGACGCATGAGCGCAGCGCAAGCGACAGGGCGAACCGCCCGAGGCGCTGAAACAGGGTCAATCAAGACGCCGAACCCCGCCGGTGTGGCGGGGTTCGGCATTTTCCGGTGAGCGGCATCAGCGATTGATGGCGCGGTAAACCGCCCTTAGCCGGTTGGCCAGCAGCAGGCCGGTCATCACCCGACGTATCATCCGGCCGGTCGCGCGTGGCCGGGTGACCCCGCGCAACGATACCAGGCCCAGTGCGGCAATGGTCGGCGCCCGCCATTGCATGAGTTTCTGCCAGCCATGGTCGATCGGTGCGGTGGCCTCGCGCCAATCGCGCAGAGCCATGCCCATGTCGAGGCGCTGTTGCAGGATCTGCGTCTCGAGCTGATCGCGTCGCGCCAGGCGATCGTTATGCGTCATGCGATGACTCCAGCGCCTGACGATCCTGCTGCATGTGATGCAGGGTCGTTTCCATCAACTTGCGCTGATTGGCGATCTGCTTGGCCTTGGCCGCGAGCAATGCGGCAGCCAGCAATAGCACCAAGGAGCACAAGGCAATGGCCAGCAGGCGATGGTCGTCCCAGTAGAGGACGACCACCAGCAACAACAGCATGCCGACGCCGAACGAGAACAGGATCAGGCTGGCTCCGGCGAGCAACAGTAGCGAAAGCAGGCGGTCTCGCTCGAGTTCGAGTTCGAGCACGGCGAGACGTAGACGCGTCTCGCCCATGGCGACGACATTGCCGATCAGGCGTCGTGCCGCCGAAATGACACGCTCTGCCGGTCCCTGGCCATCGGTCATCAGCGACGTCCAAGCAGCAAGCCGATCACCACCCCGACAGCGGTGCCGACCCCGATGCTGGTCCAGGGATTCTCGTGGACGTAACGGTCGCACAGATCGGCGCTATCGAGAACGCCGTCACGCGTATCGTGGTAAAGCTTTTCACCGCGGGCTTCGAGTCTTCCGCGGGTTTCCTTGAGGCTCCGCTGGGCGCGGTCGCGCATTTCCTTGACGTTGCTGCGGGAGTCTTCGGCAGTCGCGTTGATCAACTCTTCGACAGTATGGGACAGTTGGCGGAGATCTTCCTTCAACTGAGCGGTGCTGGTGTTGTTATCATGCTGTCCGATGGGGAACATGGCCATGTGGTGTCTTTCCTTTGACGGTGAATAACAGTTTCATCATAGCAGCATGACTTGGTGTATCAACGGCTGCCGGGTATACCCGCCAGAAAGGTATTGAGGCTGAAACCGATGCCAAGACGCTGAACGTCGTTGTCATAGTCGATCAGGCTTTCTCCGTAGCCGTCGTAATATTGCACGTGGCCGCGAATCTTGCCGGCCAGCGGAAAGGAATAGTCGAGCTGTACGCCGTAGTTATGCTTGCCGGGGTTGCCCCTCACCATCACCGACAGCTCCTGGTCGCCGAAGGCCCGCGCGACGGTGATGTCGCCGTAGCCGACATAGCTTTCAAGATCGGGGTTGTCGTCGTTACTCTTGCTTTCGGGTATCCGCCAGTGTGGTGCGATGCTCACCGCCCAATCGCCGCGCTGGAACAGCAGGTCGGCGTAGACCCGGTTCCAACTGCGCGACAGTGGCTGTGAACGGCCGTTCGACTGATGGGCAAGGCCAATGCGGTTCAAGGTGTTGGTCCAACCGAGAAACGAGAGATCATTGTCGAAACTGACGAAGACCTCGGGCTCGTAATTGGTCTCGCGAAACGGCGCCGAGGCGTCGGAATTATAGGCCTGCCACCAGCTGCGCTGGGTGTAGGCGAAATACAGATCGCCGTTGTCGCCGAATAGATCGTCGAGCACGTTGATCTTGAGACTGAGCTGGAATTTCACCTCGGAGCTATCGGCCTCCGCGTCGTCGCTGATGGCGTTGAAAGCGCCCTGGTTGGGATCGGTGTTGTATGTCCAGGGCAGCAGATAATTACGCCGATAGGCGGTGATGGCCAAGGGGTTGCGGTTGGATTCGTTCTCGTATTCCCGACGCTTCTGCGCCTGCTCGAGTGCCGATTCAGTGGCGCCTCCCTGTTCGGCATCCTGGGCGATGGCCGCCAGGGGCAGCAGGGTGAGTGACGCGGCCAGTAAGAGTGAGATCGGCAGAGCGATCGGCGCAGCCATAGGGACATCCTGTAGGAAGACATTCGGATAGTCGTTTCTACCATGACTTGCCGGCAAGTCAATTCCCGGCGGCAATTGCCAAGGATCGTGGGTCCCCGCACAATCGCTTGGCGAAACAGTCGACAGTAAAGGCGGGCAGGCGTGGCGAATCAGCGGTGGTGGACAGGATGGCTGATGGCGATCGCAATGATCGCTTTGCTGGGTGGCCCGGCATGGGCGCAGGAGGACATGGCGCTGCCTGAACGGGACAGGGTCTCGCAGCGTCTGGAGACGCTCAAGGCCATCGACAAGCCCGACAGCAGCGAGCAGGCAGCCATGGATATCCTGCGTGGCGTGCTCGATACCTTCGACAAGCTGGAGGACATCGCCCAGGCGCGCACTGAGCTCGAACAGCGCCTCGAGCAGGGTCCCCAGGCGATCGAGCGGCTGCAGCGTGCTGCCCGGCAAGCCGAAAACGCCGAGCTGCCCAGCGCCGAGGCGCTGAAGAATACCCCCCGCGATGAACTCGAAGCCAACGTCAGCGAGATGCTTGATCGGCTGCAGAGCCTGCGCGATAGCCTGGCCGATGCCAATTCGCGGCTGATCGCCGCCCAGACCCTGCCCGAACGCGCCCAGGCGACGATCAGCGAATCGCTGGACAGGATCGAAGCGTTGCGCTCTGCCCGCGATCAGCTGCCGACCGGCGCGGACGGACCCGAAGTCTGGAAGATCCAGGTCGAGATGCAGCTTGCCGAGCGCGAACTGGCCCTCAAGCGTCGCCAGCTGGAGACCAACGCGCGTAGCCGCGAACTCGCCCAGCAACGTCGCGATGCGCTGATCAGACAGAACAAGGCGCTCCAGGACCGACTCGATCTGCTTCAGGCCATTCTCGACCAGCGCCGTCGCGAGGAACTCGAGTCGACGATTGCCGAAGCGGCCAGTCGCGACCCGTTGATCGCCAACGAGCATCCGATGGTGATGCGGGCTCAGTCGACAAACCGCGAACTCAGCCAGTCGCTGCTCGACGCCATCGATCGCCGCTATCGCTATGAACGCGAAGCCATCAAGGTGCGCACTCAACTGGACCGGGTGCGCCAGGTACAGCGCACCCTCAACGAGCAGATCGAGGCGATTCGCGGCAGCCTGCTGCTGTCGCGCATTCTGCGCGAACAGCGCAGCTCGCTACCCTCGATAGATGCCCAGGACGGGTTGCAGGAGGTCATCGCCGACGTGCGTCTCGAGCAGTTCGAACTGAGCCGTCAACGCGAGTCGCTGCGCGATGCTGAAGCGCTGGCCAGACAGCGGATCGGGGATGCCGACGTCGAGGCCACCCCGGCACTGCTCGATTCGCTGTCCGGCCTCTACCGGTCACGGCGTGAGCTCATCGACCAACTCGAGCAGGAATATGGCGAGCTGTTGACCACCGCGATCGATCTGCAGCTCACTCAGCAGCAGCTGGTATCGATCAGCCGTTCGCTGCGCTCGACCATCGAGGAGCAGTTGTTCTGGGTGGCCAATCGCAGCCCGCTCGATCTCGGCTGGCTACGCAAGCTGCCCGCCACGCTGGCCGCCAATGCCAGCCCGGCCATCTGGCAGGAGCGCCTGGCGGCGCTTTGGCAGCCGTTGCAGGCCAAGGCCCTGTGGGCGCTGCCGGTATGGCTGTCGGCGGGCGTGCTGCTGTTGCGTCGGCGACGGATCAAGCAACGCCTGCTGGCGCTGCATGACGAGATCGGCCGACTCAAGCGCGACACCCAGATGCACACGCCGCGGGCGATCGCCATGAATGCGTTGCTGGCCGCGCCCTGGCCGCTGGCGCTGGCCGGCGCCGGGCTGGCGCTGGCCAAGGGCACCGAGGGTAATGCGCAGCTGTTGGGCATGGCCCTGCTGCAACTGACATTGGCCTGGGGGGTGATCGAACTGGCGCGGCGGCTGTTGATCAGCGATGGCGTCGCGGTGCGCCATTTCCACTGGCCCGGCGGCTATGCCTCGCGGTTGCGACGGCTGCTGTGGTGGCTTGGTGTCGCGTTGATACCGGTGCTGTTGATCAGCACCCTGGCACGCGACAACGGTCCGACCCTGGCCGAGCAGCCGATCGCGCTGTTTCTGCTGCTGAGCGGGCTGCTGGCGTTGAGCGTGCTGATCGCCCGCTTGATCCTGGCCCACATACCGTTTTTCGGGACCAAGGTGTTCCGGCTGCTGCTGGGTCTGGCGCTGTCGCTGGTGACCGTGGTACTCGCCGGGCTGATCGTGATGGGTTACGAATACACCGCGCTGCAACTGGTCGGCCGCTTCGTGTTCAGCCTGTACATCCTGGGCGCCTGGATACTTATCGAGGCTGCAGTGGTCCGCGGCTTGGCGGTGGCGGCTCGGCGCCTGGCCTACCGGCGCGCGGTGGCGCGTCGCCGCGCCCAGGCCCAGGAGGGCGCCGAGGGCGGACTGGAGTTGATCGAGGAGCCGCCGCTGGATCTCGAACAGGTCAACCAGCAGTCGCTGCGGCTCTCCAAGCTGATCCTGTTCCTCGGTTTTACGCTGGTGCTCTACCTGGTCTGGGCCGACCTGCTGACCGCGCTGGCGTATCTCGACAGTATCGCCGTATGGACGATCGAGCAGGGCAGCGGCGAGGCGATCGGTCAGACGCCGATCACCATCGCCGACGTGTTGACCAGCCTGATCACGGTGGTCCTGACGTCATTGATGGCACGCAACCTGCCTGGCCTGCTCGAGGTGATGGTGCTCTCGCGGCTGTCGCTCAAGCAGGGCAGTGCCTACGCGATTTCCTCGTTGTTGTCGTATGTCATCGTCGGCACCGGCATCGTCATCGCGCTGGGTACGCTGGGCGTGTCATGGGACAAGCTGCAATGGTTGGTGGCGGCGCTGGGCGTGGGGCTGGGGTTCGGCCTGCAGGAAATATTCGCCAACTTCATCTCGGGGTTGATCATCCTTTTCGAACGCCCGGTGCGGATCGGCGACACCATCACGCTGGGCCAGTTGCACGGCACGGTCAGCCGTATCCGCATCCGTGCGACCACGGTGACCGACTTCGATCGCAAGGAGATCATCATCCCCAACAAGACCTTCGTCACCGACCAGCTGATCAACTGGTCGCTGTCGGACAACATCACCCGAGTGGTGCTGAATTACGGCGTGGCGCACGGCTCGGACCTGGATACGGTGCATCGGCTGTTGCGCGCGGTGGCGGACGACAACAAGCGCGTGCTCAAGGACCCCGAGCCGCAGGTGTTCTGCACCAGCTACGGCGCCACGGCGTTCAACTTCGAGCTGCGAGTCTTCGTCAACGACCTGCTCGACAGGCTCTACGCGGCCGACGAGATCAATCGCCGGCTGGATGCGCTGTTCCGCGAGCACGGCATTCGCGTCGCCTTCAATCAGATGGATGTCTGGCTGCACGACAGCGATGGCCAGGTGGCTCAGGTGAGCTCGCAAAGTGGCGCCGCCCGCCCGCTGGGCGGCGTTGACGAACCCCGGCGCAGACCGGGCCCGCGCGGGCAGTCCGATGCGGACGACGCTGAGACCTGACGGGCGGTCAGCGGCGTCGCGCGTGGAGCAGGAATTCGCGGTTGCCGTCGCCACCGCGGATCGGGCTTTCGCGCCAGGCTTCGACGCTGAAGCCATGCTCGACACAGCAGGCGTGGATGCGCGCCTCGACGCCAACATAGAGGCGTGTATCGCTGACGATGCCGCGTGCGTCGACATTGCCGGGGCCGACCTCGAACTGCGGCTTGACCAGCGACAGCAGATCGCCGCCGCCGGCCAGCAACTGCGCCAGTTGGGGCACGATCAGCGTCTGCGAGATGAACGAAACGTCCATGACCGCTGCCGTCGGTCGCAGCGGCGAGCATCGCTCGATGGCGGCGTGCAGTCGGGCATCGCCGGCCATTGCCCGGGCGTTTAGGCCTTCGATGCAGGTCACGCGGACAGCGTCGCGCAGCGTCGGATCGAGCTGGTCATGGCCGACTTCGATGCCGATCACGTGGACCGCGCCGCGTGCCAGTGCGCAATCGGTGAAGCCACCGGTGGATTGGCCGACATCCAGCACCACGCGCCCATCGAGACGTAGCTCCAGGGCATCCAGCAACGCCTCGAGCTTGAGTCCCGCGCGGGAGACATAGCGCTCCTCGGCGTCCTCGGCGATTACCAGGCGGCTGTCGTCGGGAACTTTCTCGCCGGGCTTGGTCAGCGGCCGCTGCGGGGCGTCTTCGAGGGTCACTCGGCCGTGACGGATGAGCCGCTGGGCGCGGGTGCGCGAGCGCGCCAGACCCAGCGCCAGCAGCAACTGATCGAGTCGCATCATCGGGCCGCCTCGCTGGGTGGTACGTCGAGCGCAGCGGCGGGTATGTCGGCGGGCGGGGTTGCGCGCTGGAACTCGCGCCTCCAGCGGCTCAGCAGCGCTTCGCGCTTGAGGTTGTCGAGGGTCGCCAGCAGGCCGGGGCCGATGTCGATCGGACGCAGCGCATCGCCCAGCCGCTCGCGCAGGGCATTGGCGCTCCCCGGGCCGTGCAGCGCCGGATGGATCGTCCCCAGTGGCGTGAGCTCGCCGATCGCGCGCTGGCCTTGCTCGCTCAGCAGGTAATCGAGAAAGCGGCGTGCGGCGTACGGATTGCGGGCATCCCGGGCGATGAAGGCCAGCCGGTGCGTCACCAGCGCATAGTCCTTGGGCACCACGACTTCCAGCTCGGGGTGCTCGCGCGCGAATTCCCGGGCGTAGCTGCCCAGCAGGTTGTAGCCGATCCAGTAGCGTCCTTGCGCCAGCCCCTCGAGCATTTCGCGGGTGGTGCCGACCAGCGCGGTATCGACCCGGCCGAGCGCGGCCACCAGCTCCCAGTAGCGTGGTGACAGGCGCGCCTCCTCGATGGCATAGCTGTAGCCGGCGCCGCTGGTTGCCGGATCATAGGTGACGACGCGCCCACGCAGCGCCTCGGCATGGCGCTCAAGGCGCTCGAGGAGATCGGCGTGGCTGTCGATCGCGCCGAAGCGTTCGGCGACGTCGCGGCGATAGACGATCACTACCGGCTCGAAGGTGATCGCGAACAGCTCCTGGCGCCAGCGCGCCCAGGCCGGCCAGGCGCGGGCCGCGGCGCTGTCGAGCGGCTGCGCATAGCCGTTGTTGGCCAGCCAGTACTGCCAGGGCATCGCCGAGGACATGACCACGTCGGCGCGCTCGGCGGCTCCCGCGTCGAGAAAGGTGCGGTATACCGCCAGGGTGGAGAGGTTGCGATAGACGATCCCGATATCCGGGTTGCGACGTTGGAAATCTTCCAGCAGCGGTGCGATCAACGGCGTATCGAGCGCGGCGTTAATGACCAGGCGCGAACGGGGCCGCTCGCCGTTCCGAGCCGGTCCGTCGTTGAGCGCTGGTCCGTCGGTTAGCGCGGGATAGTTCAATTGCGCCTGGGCGAAGGCGCCGAGACTCAGGCCGCTCAGCACAAGGCCGGCCAGCAGCGCGACCAGCCGATTGGTGTGGGGTGTCGTCATGCACGGTCTCCCAGGAATGTCATGGTCACGCGCAAGCCGCCGCCGCTGGCTTCGTGCAGGGTCAGTCGAGCGGCGTGGGCGCGGGCGATGCCATCGACGATCGCCAAGCCCAGCCCCGAGCCCTCGCCGGCGTTGCGACCGCGATGAAAAGGCCTCAGTACCAGCAAGCGCCATTCGGCGGCGATGCCCGGACCGTCGTCCTCGACCTCCAGGGCGGGCGGGGCGGCGCTCACTCGCACGGTGATGTGCCGCGCGCCATAGCGTCGCGCATTGTCGATCAGGTTGGCGAGCGCTTCCTCGAGCTGCCAGCCGATGCCCTCGATCAAGACGGGCTCGTCGGGTGCCTCAAGGCCCAGGTCGACGCCGTCGCGATAGCAGGCGTGCAGGGCGCTGCGGGTCGCCTCGCGAGCGATGGCGGTCAGTTCCAGGCGGCTCAGCTCGGGCTTGGCCTCGGGGTTGTTGAGTCGGGTCAGCGAAAGCAGCTGAACGGCCAGCCGGGCGGTGCGTGCACTGGCTTCCTGGATGGTTTCCAGGGCGCTGTGCCAAGCCTGGGGCTGGTCCTTGCGCAAGGCCAGCTCGGCGCGCGCCGAGATCCCGGCCAGCGGCGTGCGCAACTGATGCGAGGCGTCGCCGACGAAGCGTTCCTGGTTGGCGCGCACGCGGCGCATTCGCGCCAACAGCTCGTTGAGGGTCTCGCGCAGCTCGGCCAGTTCGCGGGGCAGCTCGAGGGACAGCGGGGCGAACGTGCGCGGGTCGCGTTCGCGAATCGCCCGGCGCAACCGGGTCAGCGGCGCCAGGGCGACGCGTACCGCCAGCAGCACCACGCCCACGGCGAGCAGGGCCATGGCGGCGATGCGCCCCAGGCTGCCCTGGAACAGCGCCCAGGTCAGCCGCTCACGGCCTTCGCGGGTGTGTGCGACGCGCACTTCGAAACGCTCGCGCTGGCTCCAGCCCTCGAGCTGCGAGGTGCGCACGGCGACGCGCAGCGCCATGCCGCGCCAGTTGGTGTCGCTGTACTGCAGCGGCTGAGGGTCGTCGCTCTGGCGGACCGGGGCCGGCAGATCGGCGTTGCCGGTGACGAATTCGCCACGCTCATTGTAGAGCGCATAGAAGACCCGCTCCTCGGCGTCGGTGGCGAGCATCTCGAGCGCCGCCGGGGGAAGATCCAGCCACAGTTGGTCGTCTTGCTTCTTGACCTGCTCGGCGATCGCCAGCGAGGCGGCCTCGAGCAGTCGGTCGAAGGCGCGGTCGGCGGTATCCCGCGCGCCCAGGTAAGCCTGGATGAGCATCAACGCGCCGAGCCCCAGCAGGGGCAGCAGCAGCCAGGCCATCAGCCGGCGGTAGAGGCTGCCACCGCCCGTCGTGGCGGCGTTGTTCTGCTCGCGACCGGTCATGTCGGTGCCAGCAGGTAGCCGAGGCCGCGCACCGTATGCAGCGTGACGTCGCTGTCGCCCAGCCGGCGACGCAGGCGATGGACATAGACCTCGATGGCGTTGTCGCCGAGCGCTTCGCCGGCAAAGGCTTCGCTGGCAAGTTGCCGGCGATCGATCGGCTCGCCGGCGCGGCGCATCAGGCAGCTCAGCAGGCGCTGTTCCCGCGGCGGGAGGCTGAGCGGCTCACCGCCCAGCGTGAAGCGCTGCGCCAGGCTGTCGAACACGAGACTGCCGACCTGCAGGCGCACGCCGGGTTTCTGACGACGCAGCAGCGCGCGCACCCGCGCCTCGAGTTCATCGAGCGCGAACGGCTTGGCCAGGTAATCGTCGGCGCCCAGGTCGAGTCCGCGCACGCGGTCCTCGATGGCGCCGCGGGCGGTGAGAATCAGCACCGGCGTGGCGCTGTCGTGATGGCGCAGGGTCTCGAGGATCTCGAGGCCACTGCGTCCCGGCAGGTTGAGATCGAGCAGGATCAGCTCGTGGCCATGCGGGGGGGCGGGGCTGGCCAGGCGCTGATAGCCGACTTCGCCATCGGCGATGGCGAGCACCGAGTAGCCTTCGAGGCGCAGGGCATCCTCAAGCGTTTCGGCGAGCAGGGCATCGTCTTCGATCAGCAGCAGTTGCATCAGCGAGCCTCCGGTGCGGCGGCCTGGCGGGAGGCGGGGCTGCGCGTCAGATCGCCCACGGCCGCGATGAGCCGGGCAGCGGCTTCCGGCGGCTGCAGACGGCCGGCGGGACCGGATAGCGACAGCCACAAGGCGCGGGATTCCAGCACGGTGTCCAGCGCCTGGCAGACCATGATGCCGCCAGCGAAATCAAGCGCCGGCGAGCGCGGGTCGCCGAGCAGCCAGTGCTCGCCGGGTCGCAGTTCATGGCGCAGCGCCACGCCGGGCATCGCGACGAGCAGGCACTCGGCGCGCCCGGCGGCGACTTCCAGCAGCGCCGCGGTTTCGCCGCTGTGCTCGGCCAGCGCATCGAGCGCCGGCTGGATCCAGGCCGCCAGCTGGCGGCCGGGCGGGTGACGCCGCGCCAGGCGTACCGGGCTGTGGCCCAGCTGGTAGCGTCCGTCGCTGCCGCGCTGGACATAATCGTAACGCTCCAGCGAGCCCAGCAGACGCAGCAGCGTACTCTTGTAGAAGCCGGTGGCACTGGCCAGGTCGGCCAGTGTGAAGCGCTCCTGGGGTGCATCGAAGACGTCGAGGATCGTCAGCGCTCGCTCTACCGCTTCAACCCGGTCCTGTGCCATGTCCGTGCCTTTCTCTCGATGCGCTTGTCGAACGTCGCTCGTGCGTTTCGCCGGGTTCAACTTTGGTATTAAGCCCCTGGATAGGCGTTGACTCGTGGAAGGCATCCGCCTAATTTCCATCCTGAGGAACGCCATTCTTCCTTACGGAATTGTAAGGTCAGCGGTCGAGTTCCTGCAAGCGATCCTTTCGCTCATCTTTTCTTTTCAAGGGGACTAGAACAATGTCGATGAGAATGCCTCTCAAGCTTCTTGCCGCTGCTTCGCTGACCCTGGTCAGCAGCATGACCATGGCCTTCGAGCCGCAAGGCAAGGTGGAATGTATCGCGCCCGCCGACCCGGGTGGCGGCTGGGACTTCACCTGCCGCAGCGTGGGTAACGTGCTCGAGGAGCTCGACCTGGTACCGGGCAGCGTGCAGACCGTCAACATGCCGGGTGCCGGAGGCGGTGTGGCCTACGCCCATACCGTCAGCAAGCGCGCCGGCGACGATCAGCTGCTCGTCGCGGCCTCGACCGCCACTACCACCCGCCTGGCCCAGGGCCAGTTTCCGGGCATGAACGCCGAACAGGTCAACTGGCTCGGAGCGCTGGGCGCCGACTACGGCATCATCGCGGTCGCCAAGGATTCCAAGTATGACGACCTCAACGAAC
The DNA here is from genome assembly GCF_021151495.1 of Halomonas sp. IOP_31. Classification (NCBI taxonomy): domain Bacteria; kingdom Pseudomonadati; phylum Pseudomonadota; class Gammaproteobacteria; order Oceanospirillales; family Halomonadaceae; genus Halomonas; species Halomonas sp. IOP_31. The sequence continues at coordinate 26,194 of NZ_JAIRBP010000008.1, forward strand.
TGATGGATGCGCTCAAGAAGGATCCGCGCAGCGTCAAGTTCGCCGGCGGTAGCGCCAAGGGTGGCTGGGACCATCTCAAGGTGCTGATCGCGGCGCAGTCGGCCGGCGTCGACAACCTGCCGCGGATTCCCTATCTGTCGTACAACAACGGTGGCGAAGCGATGACCCAGGTGGTCGGCGGTCAAGTCGATGCCTTCACCGGCGATATCTCCGAGGCCCAGGGGTTCATGGAGTCCGGCGACCTGCGCGTGCTGGCGGTACTGGCCGAAGAGCGCCTGCCCGGCAAACTCAGCGACATTCCCACCGCCAAGGAGCAGGGCATCGACGCCATCGGTGCCAACTGGCGCGGCTTCTACATGCCGGCTGATGTGTCCGAGGAAGCCAAGCAGTACTGGGTGAATGCGATCGATACGGTGTACAAGAGCGAAGAGTGGAAGTCGGTCATGAAACAGAACGGGCTGATGCCGTTCCATCCGGAGTCCGCCAAGTTCGAGCAGTACGTCAAGACCCAGATCTCTGATATCCAAAAGCTTTCCAAGGACATCGGGCTGATTAAATGACACTCAACGACCGCATCTTCGGAATACTGATGCTCACCCTGGCCGTCGCGTACGGCTGGGGTGCCACGCAGTTCCCGGTGCCGTTCGGCGGGTCGGAGGCCATCGGGCCCGAGACCTTTCCCATCATCATCGCGGTAGTGCTGGTGCTTTCCAGCCTCTACCTGATCGTCAAGCCGGATCCCGACAATGCCTGGCCCAAGAGCCGCACGGCGCTGGAGCTGGTCATCGCCGTGCTGGTGCTGATCGCCTACACGCTGTTGCTGGAGCCGCTGGGCTTTATCGTCTCCACCCTGCTGGCGGTGGGCACGCTGTGCTGGCGCATGGGTGCTGCTCCGGTGCGCGCCTATGTGACCGGCGGTGTGGCGGGCATCGTGGTCTTTGCCCTGTTCACCTACGGTCTCGACCTGGCCTTGCCGCTGGGTCTGCTTGGCGTATTGGAGGGAAGCTGATGGAAACCCTGGGGTATCTGATCGATGGCTTTGGCGTCGCGCTTCAGCCACATAACTTGATGTTCGCGTTGATCGGGGCCTTCCTGGGTACCCTGATAGGCGCGTTGCCCGGTCTCGGCCCGGCCAACGGGGTGGCCATCCTCATCCCGCTGGCTTTCAGCCTGGGCCTGCGCCCGGAAACCGCTCTGATCATGCTCACGGCGGTGTATGCCGGGGCCATGTATGGCGGCCGTATCTCGTCGATCCTGCTTAATATTCCCGGTGACGAGCCGGCGATGATGACCTGCCTCGACGGCTACCCGATGGCCAGGAAGGGCAAGGCGGCCGAAGCCCTGGCGATCTCGGCGATCGCCTCGTTCATGGGCAGTTTGATCGCCACCGTCGGGCTGATTCTGCTGGCGCCGATCCTGGCCAAATTTGCCTTGACCTTCGGGCCCGCGGAATATTTCGCGCTGTTCGTGCTGGCTTTCGCCACCCTGGGCGGCATCACCGGCAAGAACCCGGTCAAGACGATCCTGGCCGCGGCGATTGGCCTGATGATCGCCACGGTGGGCATCGATGCCACCGGCACCCAGCGCTATACCTTCGGTATGCTGAAACTTTACGAAGGGGTCGATTTCATTATCGCCATCGTCGGGTTGTTCGCGATTTCCGAGCTTTTGTTCTTCATCGAGGAGCGTGCCGGTGGCGGCAAGGGGAAGATGGTCGTCAACAAGCTCAAGCTCTCGTGGAAAGACATCCGTGAAATCATGCCGTCGAGCATTCGCGGCGGCGTCCTCGGCTTCATTGCCGGCGTGCTGCCGGGCGCCGGCGCTTCGCTGGGCAGCTTCATCGGCTATACCGTCGAGAAGAAGATCATCGGCAAGAAAGGCTACTTCGGCCAGGGCGACCCGCGCGGCGTGGCCGGCCCCGAGGCCGGCAACAACGGCGCCTCGTCGGGTGCGCTGGTGCCGATGCTGACCCTGGGCGTGCCGGGCAGCGGCACCACCGCCGTGTTGCTGGCGCTGCTGATCTCGATGAACATCACTCCCGGGCCGCTGATGTTCACCCAGAACGCGGATATCGTATGGGGCGTGATCGCGGCACTGCTGATCGGCAACTTCCTGCTGCTGCTGCTCAACATTCCGCTGGTGGGCATTTTCGTCAAGCTGCTGTCGGTGCCGCCAATGTACCTGCTGCCGATCGTCACCATGGTGGCCTTCGTGGGCATCTACTCGATCAGCAACTCGGCGTTCGACCTGTACTTCATGGTCGCCTTCGGCGTGTTCGGCTACTTCCTGCGCAAGCTGGAGATTCCCATGGTGCCGATCATCCTCGGTCTGCTGCTGGGGCCGGAGATGGAGAAGAATCTGGGCCATGCATTGACCCTCTCCGACGGTGACTGGACGGTGCTGTGGGACAGCGGGCTGGCGCTGGGCTTGTGGATCGTGGCGATCGCCGGGCTGATCCTGCCGGTCATCGTCGGCCCGATCCTGCGTCGCCGCATGCAGGCGGCCGCCGGCAATCAGCCGGACTGAGCGTCCGCGCTGCACTGAAGAATCACGGCCCCGCTGGCTGCTTGCTGGCGGGGCCGTCTTGCATGCCGGGTGGTCGAATAATCAAGAAGCGTGGGTGCAACTCAGCGGTGCGTTCAACGCGGACCGCTGTGCGCCTGCAGTTCGGCGGCCGGGACCCGGTCGGCGCCCCAGCTTCGATAGACATGGCCGATCACCCGATCGAGCTGCTCCTGGGGAATGTTGGCCAGCTCGCCGTGCTCCAGCGGGTCGTAATGGAAGATGTACAGCCGCGAGGCGAACTGCTCGAAGGGCAGCGAAGCCTCGCCGAAGCGCTCGCCGTGGCCCGAGGTGCTGACCTGGATGTCGTCGCCCCAGTCCTGGCCGCTGTCGTTGTTGGGGTTGAAGAAATAGGCGCGCATCACGTCCTGCGGATCCAGATTGACCCGCAGCAGGGTGATGGCGTGCCAGCCGATGAAGCGCGCCGCGCTGTCGGTCACCGCGATACCGGCAGGCTGCGGATGGATCAACGGCTGGTTGCCGTTGTAATAGGGGTGATAGCTGGCGTAGAAATGCCGCAGGAACTCCTCGAGGTCATGCAGCTGGCCGGTTTCGACGTCGACGTTGATGCGAAAGCCGCGGCCGGCCCACCAGCCATGGAATTCCGGATTGACCCAACGATGCGGGTCGCCCTCGCGACCGATGCAGCGCCGGCCCATCTCGGCATAGATGCGGTCGAGATGCGGCACGACGATCAGCGATACCGGGTCGAGATCCAGCGGCAGGTTCGAGGCCACGCCGGACAGGCTGGCCATCGACGACAGCGGCATGCCCTCGAAGTGCATGATGATCTCGTCGTCGCGGGCTGCCCAGGCGACCATCTGCAAGAGATAGTCGGGATCGTTGTAGGCCCACATCGACAGCGCCCGCGCCGATTGGCAGGTCGGGTTGTTGCCCTGGCCGACGCCCAGCGGCAGGCCAAGCATGCACAGCACGCCCTCGAGCAGCCGCGCGCGTGGCGCTACCGCATCGCCGTAGGCCATGCGGATGCGCTCCTGCGACCACGCGGAAACCGGCAAGCCGATCTGGCGCCACAGCGCCGGGGCGACCGGCGGCTGATAGAGGATGCCGCGCTCGAGCAGCAGCGCCAGACCGTAGACCGCCTGCGGCGTGGCGGCGTAAACGCCTTCCTCGATCAGCGCCTGAACCAGCTGTCGATAGCACAGCAGGCAGTCGCGGCCGGTCGCCGAAAGCCCCAGCGCCTCGGACAGCAAGTGATCGCCGTGGTCGAGCAGATAGCGCAACAGCACCGCATGATAGGCCGAGACCAGTCCGGTATCGTGCATGGCGCGGGCGAAACCGGTGGCTTCGTACTGCAGGGCGCCGCTATCCATCGCCTGCAGGCGTTCGAGGTAGACCTCGACCCCGGGATCCTCGCGAGATGCCTGAGTCGCGCCGAACAGGCTGCTGACCAGCCGGTCGGCGCCCTGGCCACTGTTGCCCAGGTCGATGTCGGGGTTGGCCTGGCAGAGGGCGATCTGAGTGATCATGCGCTTGATCGAATCGACCTGGATCGGTCGCTGTTGAAGGATGCGCCAGATCTCATCGATCAACTGGTCGATGACGTGCTCGTAGCCGATGGTTTCGGCCAGGTGCGCAAAAAGCGAGCGCGTCAGCAATGCCAGCCGGCCCTGGGTCTCGCGCTCGGCTTCGCTGGGCGCGGTGAACAGCAGCTCGAGATTGATCGCCAACACCTGGGTCAGATAGTGGTGAGCCTGCTCGGCGGAGATCAGCGCATGCTCGTAGCGGCCGCGCGCCACCGCCAGCAGCCGCAACTCGCTGAGTGCCTCGAGCACCACGGTATCGTTCGCACCGCCCTGCAGCGAATGCACGGTCAGCGAAGGCACCAGAATCTGCGGCTGGGCCCAGTCGGAGCCATTGAAAATCCCGGCCGCCTCGATCGCCTGGGCGCGTGCCTCGATGGCGGCGCAGCCGCCGGGCTGCAGCATCACCTTGCGGGCGCTGTCGAAGACCCGGCGCAGCTTGCCGGGCTTGGCGAAGTCGCGTGCCTTGGCGAGAATCTCGATGGCCTCGTCGAGCTTCGCCAGCAGCTCGTCCAGCTTGGTGCTATCGGCAGTGTGTTCGTCGTGGCTCGTCACAAGGGCTCCTTGTGCCCAACGGTACGGGCGCGATTATACATAGAAATCCAGCTCTTCCTGGCGCTTGAGCAGGTCGCGCATGGTGTGCGGGTCGTCGCCGAAGAAGTACAAAAGGCCCCAGTGCGTGCCGAAGGCCGTGCGCTTGGTGACGGTTTCCTCGAGTGGCGCGGTCAGTTCGTGGGACTCGAAGTAGGGGTGGTCCTCGGTCTCTTCGGGCATCTCCAGGCGGCTGACCACGCGACGCCGCGGATAGACCCCGAAACAGCCGGCGACGCCCTTGGCGTCGACCACTTCGCGGGGGAAGAAGTCGGTGATCTCCTGTTCGGTGGTCCTCGGGTCGAAGGACAGGATCAGCCCCTGGTAGGCGTTGAATCCGTAGGCCCGCTCGAGGAGTTCGAAGACCTTGAAGCCGGGCGGACGGTAGGCGACCTCGCCGAAGTACATCTCGCCGTCGCTGGTGACGAAGTACTCCGGGTGAACGAAGCCGAAGTCGATGTCGAAGGTCTTGATCAGCTTCTCGATCTGCCGGGTGATCGATTCGCGATATTTCTCGAGCTCGGGGGTCGCCGGGACGAACACCGAATAGCCCAGGGTCACGTACTCGGAGATGTTGAGAAAGCGGATCTTGCCGTTGTGGATCCACGCCTCGACGGCGAATTCCCAGCCATCGAGGTGCGATTCCATGAGCACCGGAAATTCCTCTTCGGGGATGGTGTCGACCTCGTCGGGTGTGCGGATAACCCGGTGCCCCAGACAGCCGGCCTTGTCGAAGGCCTTGAGGTGGATGGGGTCGTTGGGGTCGCCGTCGAGCTTGAGCAGCGTCTGGTTGACGCGCTTGAGAAAACGGATCACGTCGTCCCGGTCGTGCGCTTCCTCGAAGATCCCCACGCGGATGCCGCCCAACTGGGCGCGGCGCTTCATCAATGCCTTGTCGCGCAGCAACAGCGCCTGGCCATAGAGGCGCGGATTGTCGAGCAGTACCGAGTTGATCGCCCCGGCCCATTCCACGGTCTCCTCGTAGAGCGGAATCGCAACGTTGACACCCATCTCCTTGAGCGTCTCGGCGATTTCCATCGAACGATCGTTGAGACGCTCGAAGTTCCAGGGGACATACGGGATGTCGTGCAGCTTGCAGTAGTCTTCGGCCCATTCCGGTGCGACGACCACGTAACGCCGATCGAAGTTGTCGGCGGCCTCGACGGCGTTGAGGCTCCAGCCAAGCAATGCGACGTAACCCTTGTTCGGGTCCTTATCCATGGTCTATGCCCTCCGTGGGCTGTTCGTTGATCAGATTCGTCACTACCTAGCCTAGCCTACAAAGCATGCCTCTTGCTCGCCCCGGGTTTACCCTTGCTAGGGCTAAAAGCCGCTGTTATAGTGCGCCTCGCACTAGGCAAGTCGTTGAACGGATTGCCAGTTCGCGGATTGTCGAAAGGCTTCGAAGTTATCGCTAAAGCTTCTCGAACAATCGTCTATGGTGGCCCTATCGGTCCTCTCGCAACGCTAAACCGCAAACCCCGCCAGGCCCGGAAGGGAGCAACGGTAGTGGTGGCTGCGTGTGCCGGGATGTGGCTGATGGGGCCGCCTCCATTTCCGATCCCCGAAACCTCGCTTTTCCCCCCTGCGGCGAACCGCTAGAATGAATCGATTCGACGCGAATACGTCGTCGCTCCGGCGTCGCCACGTTTGTTCGCGCATATCCTCGGGGGCCTCACGGCCGACCCGACCCAGCCGCAAGGACTTCCGCGCTGCATGAGCTATCAGGTACTGGCCCGCAAATGGCGGCCGCGCACCTTCCATGAGCTGGTTGGTCAGGAGCATGTCCAGCGAGCGTTGATCAACGCCCTCGATCAGGGGCGTCTCCATCATGCCTATCTGTTCACCGGCACGCGCGGGGTCGGCAAGACCACCCTGGCGCGGATTCTCGCCAAGTGTCTCAACTGCCAGAATGGCGTGTCCTCGACGCCGTGCGGCCAATGCTCGACCTGCCGGGACATCGACGACGGACGTTTCGTCGACCTGATCGAAGTCGACGCGGCCTCGCGGACCAAGGTCGAGGATACCCGCGAGCTGCTCGACAACGTGCAGTACGCCCCCTCGCAGGGGCGCTACAAGGTGTACCTCATCGATGAGGTGCACATGCTCTCGACCCACAGCTTCAATGCGCTGCTCAAGACGCTCGAGGAGCCGCCGCCCCACGTCAAGTTCCTGCTCGCCACCACCGATCCCCAGAAGCTGCCGGTGACCGTGCTGTCGCGCTGCCTGCAGTTCGCGCTCAAGAACATGCCGCCCGAACGGATCGTCGAACACCTGGCCAAGGTGCTCGACGCCGAGTCGGTGCCCTTCGAGGAGCCCGCGTTGTGGCTGCTCGGCAAGGCGGCCGAGGGCTCGATGCGCGACGCCATGAGCCTGACCGATCAGGCGATCGCCTTCGGCCAGGGGCGCGTCCAGCACGCGGATGTGGCGGCGATGCTGGGGACGCTGGATCATCGCCATCTACTGGCGCTGGTCGAGGCGCTGGCCGAGGTCGATGCCGCGCGGGTACTCGCCGAGATCGCCAGCCTGGCCGAGCAGGGCCCCGACTTTGCCGGCGTGCTCGACGATCTGACCGGCATCCTGCATCGCCTGGCGATCGCCCAGATGGTGCCCGATGCGCTCGATAACGGGCATGGCGATCGCGAGACGCTGCTGGCGCTGGCGGCGCGGTTCACTGCCGAGGACGTTCAGCTCTACTACCAGATCGGCCTGCAGGGCCGCAGCGACATGGACAGCACGCCGGAGCCGCGCACCGCGCTGGAAATGACCCTGCTGCGCATGCTCGCCTTTCGCCCCCAGGGGGTGCCCAGGCCGCCGCAGACGCCCTTGCCGTTGCGCGGCGACTCGACCCCGCAGGCTGCGCCCGGCGAGGCGTCGCCCGGCGAGGGGGGCGCCGGAAGCATGGCGCAGTCGTCAGCCAGCCAGCAGGAACGCGCGGTGATGCCGATATCCGACGCGCCGAACGAAACGCCGCCGGCACCCGCCGAATCGCCGCCGACGGCCGCCGAACGCCCGCCCTGGGAAGCCGACGAGCAGCTCGCTGATCAGGCATCTACGCAGGCGCCTGCATTTCCCGAGCCGTCAGACGCCGCGCCGAGCGAGCCCCCGGGGATCGGTGAAGCCCATGGGGACGCTGTGCACGCCGCGCCGGGGGGGATCGATCATGTCGCCTGGCTCGAGCTGTTCCCGCGCCTTTCGCTGTCCGGGCTGACCCGCAACCTGGCGGCGCACTGCATGGTCGAGCACGACGATGGCAAGACGCTCCAGTTACGTCTCGACCCCGGTCAGGCGGCCATGAACGCCGAGGTGCACGTCGAACGGGTGCGCAAGGCACTGGCGGCGGCAGGCATCGAACGGCGGATCAGCATCGACTCCGCCGAGCTGCCGGCGGCCATCGAGACTCCCAGGTCGCGTAGCGACCGCGAGGCGCGCGAGCGTCATGCCCAGGCAGTTGAAGCGTTGCGCGATGACCCGCATATCCAGGAACTGGAGCGGACGTTCAGCGCGCGGCTGCTCGAGCAGAGCGTCGCGCCGCAGGCCGGGACGCCGACGGCCCGGTAGTTGCGATGCCGCGACCCGACGCGCCAACCACGTCAATCGACAGCCATAGCCACGAGGTGATCGCCATGTTCAAGGGCGGAATGGGCAACCTGATGCAACAGGCTCAGGAAATGCAGGAAAAGATGCAGCGCATCCAGGAAGAGATCGCCAAGTCCGAGGTGACCGGCGAAGCCGGCGCCGGGATGATCTCGGTGACCATGAACGGGCGCCACGACGTCAGCAAGGTGGTCATCGACCCGAGCCTGATGGACGAGGACAAGGAGATGCTCGAGGATCTGCTGGCCGCCGCGGTCAACGACGCGGTGCGCAAGGTCGAGACCAGCTCCCGCGCCAAGATGGAGGAAGCCACCGAGGGGCTCAATCTGCCGCCCGGCTTCAAGATGCCGTTCTGATGAGCTTTTCACCGCTGGTCGATCGCTTGCTGGAAGCGTTGCGCGTGTTGCCGGGCGTCGGCCCGCGCACCGCCCAGCGCATGGCGTTGCACCTGCTCGAGCGTGAGCGCGACGGCGGACGCCGGTTGGTCGAAGTGCTCGGCACGGCGCTCGAGCAGGTCGGTTACTGCCAGCGCTGCCGGACCCTCACCGAAGAGCCGACCTGCACGCTGTGTCGCAGTGCACGGCGCGATGGTGCGTTGTTGTGCATCGTCGAATCGCCGGCCGACATGCTGGCGATCGAGGATGCCGGGGGCTATCACGGCCACTATTTCGTGCTGCACGGACACCTTTCGCCGCTGGACGGCATCGGCCCCGACGACATCGGCCTCGCGCTGCTGGACGCGCGGCTCGACGAGGGCGGTGTCGAGGAGGTGATACTCGCCACCAACCCCACGGTCGAGGGCGAGGCGACCGCGCATTACATCGCCGAACAGATCCGCGAGCGCGGCTTGCGCCTGTCGCGTCTGGCCTATGGCGTGCCCATGGGCGGCGAACTCGAGTACGTCGACGGCGGTACCCTCAGCCGCGCCTTCAACGGTCGCTTGCCCTTCCAGGGCGATTGACCGCTCTTCGTTTCATTCACTGCAGGACATTCATGCCCCAGGAACCGATCAGTCACTGGATAGACACCCCCGATGCCCTCGATGCGGTCTGCGACGAACTCGCCGACGTCCGCTGGCTGGCCGTGGATACCGAATTCTTCCGCGAGTCGAGCTTTTATCCGGTGGCCGCGCTGATTCAGCTGTCGGCTGGCGAGCATGCCTACCTGGTCGATCCTCAGGCGCTTGCCGCGACGCCGGCGGTATGCCGGCTGCTGGGCCCCGAAGGGCCGGTCAAGCTGCTGCATGCCAGCAGTGAGGATCTCGAGGTGCTGTTCAACTGGAGCGGGGTGGTCGTGCAGCCGCTGATCGATACCCAACTGGCCCAGGGGTTGCTGTCCGAAGACCCGGCGATCGGCTACCAGCGGCTGGTCGAGCACTGGACCGGCGACAGCCTGCCCAAGGGCGAAACACGCTCGGACTGGCTGGTGCGGCCGCTCAGCGAGGCCCAGCGGCGCTATGCAGCACTCGATGTGATCTACCTGCCGACGCTCTGGGAGGCGCAGCGACAGGCATTGCTCGAAAGCCAGCGACTGAGCTGGCTTGAAGCCGACTGCGCCGCGCTGGTGGCCCAGGCTCAGCGCAGCCTGGACAGCGACGGCGAGTGGTTTCGCCGCCATCGCCAGCTGTGGCGGCTCGGCCCGCGCTCGATCGCCGCCTATCAGCGCCTGACCGCCTGGCGTGAAGCCGAGGTGCGTAGCCGCAATCTGCCGCGCAACTGGCTGGTCAGCGACAAGGTGCTGTTCGCCGTGGCCGAGCGCATGCCGGCCAACCGCTACGAACTGGCGGCCGTGGAGGACATCAAGCCAAGCCTGGTCAAGCGCGAGGGCGATGCGTTGCTGGCCTTGGTCCGCGAGGCGGCGCAGCTCGATGAGGCCGAACTGCCGCCGGCCTTGCCGTCGCCGCTGTCGGGGCCGTTCAAGAAGCGTCTCAAGCGGCTCAAGCGCTGTGTCGGCGAAACCGCCGAGCGGCTCGGCGTGGCACCCGAGGTACTGGCCCGACGCCGCGAACTGGAGGCGCTGGTGGCTGCCGATCTCGAGGGCCGGGCGTTGCCGCTGCCCGACGGCTGGCGCGGCGAGCTGCTCGCCGAACCGCTACGCCAAGCGCTCGATGGCGCCGCTGTCGATGCCCAGGGCTCGGTATAGCAACGCGACGAGGATCGCCAAGATGGACAAGCGTTTATGCGAAATATTCCGTAGTCCGCGCAAGGACGAGATATATCTGTTCGTCGACAAGCGCCAAGGTTTCGACGCGGTGCCCGAGGCGCTGCTCGAGCGTTTCGGCAAGCCGCAGCCGGTATTGACCCTGCTGCTGGGCCCCGAGCGCTGGCTGGCGCGGGCCGATGCCGGCGAGGTGCTGGCGGCCATTGCCGACAAGGGCTACTACCTGCAGATGCCGCCGGGCAAGGATGACTATCTACTCAACCTGTATCGGGCGCCGGCCGAGCTGCCCGACTAGCCAGCAGGGTCGGTGTCGCATCGCCGACCGGGGAGTGCGTGTTGCGAGAGCGTTTCTGGGAGCGTTACTCGCTCGCCGAACTGACCGGCGAGGAGTGGGAGGCGCTGTGCGACGGCTGCGGGCGCTGTTGCCTGCACAAGCTGGAGGACGAAGAGAGCGGCGACATCGCCACCCTGGATGTCGCCTGCCAACTGCTCGATATCAAGGCGTGCCGGTGCAGCGACTATGCCAATCGCAGTGCCCGGGTTCCCGGCTGCGTGCCGCTGACCCGCGAGCGGGTCGCGCAGTTTCGCTGGTTGCCGGCCAGCTGCGCCTATCGGCGTCTATCGGAGCGGCGTGGGCTGGCCGATTGGCATCCACTGGTCTCGGGCGATCCCGGCAGCGTGCAGCGTGCCGGGATCGGCGTTGCCAGTTTCGCGATCGCCGAGGACGCCATCGACGAAGCCGACTGGGAAGATCGCATCATCGACATCCTGTCGATCGACGAGTGACGCCCCTCGTCGCGAGCTAGTCGCGGCTCTCCGCAAGGCCCAGTGCCCAGAGCAGGAACGCGTCTTGACGGGCGTTGTCCTTCCAGGCCTTGAAACGCCCCGAGGCCCCGCCGTGCCCCGAGCTCATGTCGCTACGTAGGAGGATCGGGCGGCGATCCGCGGGGCGGCCCTCCGCGGGGCGGCCCTCCGCGGGGCGGCCCTCCATCGGGTCGTGCCCAACGGCGGCCAGGTGCGCGCCGCGTAGTTCGTTGAGCCGGGCATAGAGCTTGGCCGGTTCCCAGTAGGGCACTCGCGAGTCATGCCAGCTGCCCTGCAGGAAGAGCGCCGGGTAGGGCTGGTCGCTGAGATTGTCGAGTGGCGAATAGTCGCGAATACGGCGTCGCGCAGCGGGCTCGTCGGGATTGCCCCATTCGGTGTATTCGGCGGTGGTCAGCGGCAGGTCGGGGTTCTCCATGGTCCGCAGCACGTCGACGAACGGCACGTCGAGGACCGCCGCGCAGAAAGCGCCGGGATCGAGATTGAGACTCGCCCCCACCAGCAGGCCGCCGGCGCTGGCGCCGTAGGCGGCGATTCGTCGCTCGTCGGCGAGGCCGGCCTCGACCAGCGCCTGACGGGCGGCGAGGAAATCGCGGAAGCTGTTCGCTTTGTGCTCGAGCTTGCCGGCCAGGTACCAGGGTTCGCCGCGATCGCCGCCGCCGCGCACATGGGCGACGGCGAACGCCGCGCCGCGCGACAGCAGCTCGAGCCGGGCGATCGAGAACCATGGGTCGAGCACCTCGCCGTAAGCGCCGTAGCCGTAGAGCAACGTGGGCAACGCCTTCGCGCCGAGCAGGTCGGCCCGCGCCACCACCGATACCGGGATGCGCTCGCCATCGTGGGCGGTGGCCCACAGGCGCCGACAGGCCAGTTGCTCGGGCGCCAGGTCGCCGTGGACCGGCTGGGCCTTGAGCAGGCGCCGTGTGTCGCCGTCCAGGTCGTGCTCGATCCAGCGCGGCGGCAGGGTGAACGACTCCTCGCGCAGGCGCAGGCGGCGCGTGGCGAAGTCGGGCATGTCGCCGAGCGCCACACTGCAGGGCGCCTCGGGCAGCGGCAGGCGCCGGTCGCCGCTAATGGCGTGATTCGCGTCGAAGCTGACGATGCGCAACTGCACCTGGGCCTGGTCGTGGTCGCGCTCGGTGATCACCAGGCCCCAGGCGAAGGCGTCGACACCTTCCAGGGTCTGAGCGTGGCGATGGGCGATCAATGCTCGCCAGCGTTCGGGGCTGTCCTCCTCGGCCACGTCAAGGCGAAAGTGCGTCGCCTGACGATTGTGCAGAACGTAGAAATACCCCGGGCGATGCTCGAGCGCGTACTCGACGCCGGTTTCCCGGGGGCGTACGCAGCGTGGCCGGGTGTGCGGCGCGGCGGCGGGAATCAGGTGGCACTCGGAAGTATCCTTGGAGGCGCTCTCGAGCACCAGCCAGGTCCGCGAGCGGGTCTTGCCCAGACCGACCCAGAATTCGACATCGCGCTCCTCGAACAGCATCACCGGCTCGCCGCCGTGAATGTCCAGCCGCCACACGCTGGCCGGGCGTTGAGTGGCGTCGTAGCGGGTGAACAGCAGCGTGCGATCGTCCTCGGCCCAGGTCAGCTCGGGGCCGATGCCTTCGAGCACCAGGCGCGGTTCGCCGTCGGGCAGGGCGCGCAGATACAGATCGAAGTATTCGTCGCCGCGGCTGTCCTCGGTCCAGGCCAGGCGGTCCTCGGCGGGCGAGATCGCCAGGTCGCCGAGCTCGAGGAAATGCCGCTCGTCGGCACGTGCCTCGAGATCCAGCAGGCACTCCGGGCGCTCGGCGTGGTCATTGGGGTGGCGCCACCACACCGGATAATCGGCGTCGGCGGCCGTCTCGCTCCAGTAGGTGTAGCGTTCGAGGGGCGTGCGCAGGCCGCTGACCGCGAGCTCCCGGCGCGCCAGGTGGCCCTGGTAGAGCGCCTCGATTAGTGGCTTAAGCGGCTCGAACCAGTCGTCGCATTCACGATTGGCGGCTTCGAGAAAGGCCGCCACCTGCGGATCGTCGCGCTGTTCAAGCCAGTGCCAGTCAATATCCGCGGAGCGCCTGAAGCGCGTGATCGGGGCCTCGGGCGGTGTTGGAACGGGCTGCTGTGCTTTCATTGGACGCGGTGTACCATGATGAACAAAACGTGTAGAGGGAGAACCTGGAGCAATGCTGATTTCCGACTCGATGCCACTTCTCTGGTTCAGTTACGTGGCATTGTCGCTGGTCGTGCTGATTACCGGCTACCTGGCGATACGCTGGTTGCCGAGGTTGCCGCGGTTCGTCGTCACCGGCGTGGTGGCAGGGCTGGTCTGGATACCCAGTAGTTTCACCCTGCCGCTGCTTGATGCGGATGCGACCTATCATGGCATGGCCCCGGCGGTGGTGGTAGCCGGCATTGCCTTCCTGCAAGGCAACATGGCTGCACTGGGAAGCGCCGCCGCGTTGTTGCTGCTGGGAACGGTGCTGGGCGCGGCACTCGGCGTGCTGGCCTGGTGGGGGCTGCGTCGCCGTGCCAGCCCGGACGCGGGCAACGATGACAGTGCGGGCGACGATCACGACCCGGCGTCGACGCCGCGGCGTGAACCGATCATTGGCTAGGCGCAAGGGCACTGCCATGCGAGGGTTGATTGCTGCGGCCTTGACGCTGCTGCTGTGCGGGACGCTAGCGGCCGCAGAGTCGGCGCCCCCTGACGTGCGCATGCTGTTCGATGTCTCGGGAAGCATGAAGCGCAACGACCCCAACCGCCTCAGCGACAGTGCGCTGGAACTGATGGTGACGTTGTTGCCCGAGGGCGCACGCGGCGGCCTGTGGACATTCGGCAGCCGCGTGGCCAACCCGCTGCCGAGTGCGACGGTCGACGCGGACTGGCGCCAACGGGCGTTGGCGTTGAAACCGGCGCTGTCCGACTATCAGCAATACACCGATATCGAACAGGCGGTCCGCGAGACGGCCAGCGCGGCGCCCGCCGATGGCAAGCGGCACCTGATACTGCTCACCGACGGGATGATCGACATACCCGGCGGCGGTGAGCGTGGCCGTAACGAGGCGTCACGCCAGCGCCTGCTGAAGCAGCTGGCGCCCACCCTGGCCGACGAGTCGGTGGTGGTCCATACCATCGCCTTTTCGTCGGGAGTGGATTCGAGCCTGCTCGCGGGCGTGTCCCGCGAAACCGGCGGTCTCTACGCGGTCGCCGAGGATCCCGCGGCATTGCTGCGGGCTTTCCTCGATGTGTTCGACCGTATCTTCCCCCGCGATCAGGTGCCGCTCGACACCCAGAGCTTTCCGATCGACGAGCGTGTCGATGCGTTCTCGGCCTTGCTGTTTCACGACCCGGACTCGCCGGAGCCGGCGCTGATCGGCCCCGACGGCACCCGTCACACGCTGGAGGAGCACTCCCCTGCGATCCGTTGGCAGCACCAGCCGCGTTTCGACATCATCCGCGTTCCGCAGCCCCAGGCCGGGAAATGGCGTATCGAAGGCGAAGTCGGGCCCGACAGTCGGATCAGCATCGAGTCGGACCTGGCACTTCGCGCTCCGCAACTGCCGACGACCCTCTATCAAGGCTTCGAGACGCCGATCGAGGCCAGCCTGAACCAGCCGGATACGGCGACCGACGCGCCGCCGGGGCTCGAGATGCGCGCCGAACTGCGTGACATCGACGGCCGGGTGCGCCAGTCGGTCGTCTTGGAGCGCGACGGCGACAGTTATCGCGGCGTTCTGGCACCGCCGCGCAAGGTCGGCAATGCACGCCTGGCGGTGGTCGCGAAGGGTGATCGGTTCATTCGCGAACGACGCCAGGCGGTCAACGTACTGGCGCCGATCAGCGCCAAGCTCGATGAGGCAGCCGGCAGCGTCGCGCTGCGCGCCGAGCATCCGCTGCTTAACAGCGACAACACGCGGATCGCCGCCACACTGCAGGGCGAGTCGTTGACGGTCCGTACGCAGGGCGACAAGCGCTGGCGGGTCGTGCTGCCGGCGATCGACGAGTCGCTTTCGCTGGCGTTGACGCTGACGGCCAACGTGACGCTGGATGGCGATACGCGAACCATCGAGCTGCCCCCGGTGATGCTCAACCCCGAGGCCGATACCGGGCTGCGCGGGGTGAGCCTCGACCGACCCGAGGCCGAGGTCCTCGAGGAAGCAAAGCCGGATCAGCAGCCCGCGGCTTCCGGCTCGTCGCTCGATGCGCTGGGCGATGCGCTGGGGCAGTGGCTGGCGGCGTTGCCGTCCAGGCTCGAGTCGCTGTGGGAAAAGGCGCCGACGAACTTGCAGCAGGCCGCCCGCGAAACGCGCCGGAATCCGCTGTGGTGGCTGCTGGCTGCGCTGGTCGTGCTGTTGCTGCTCTGGCGCCGGCGTCGCAACGCCCGGCGGCGTCGGCGGCATCGGCGGCGTGGTGCGCGCCGCCATCACGCCGAGCGGGAGGAGCCCCATGTGTGAGTTGCTGGGCATGAGCGCCAACGTGCCCACCGATATCTGCTTCAGCTTCGCCGGCTTTTTGCATCGCGGCGGACGCACTGGACCGCATCGCGACGGCTGGGGCATCGCTTTTTACGAGCAGGGCGGTTATCGCGACTTCCGCGATCCCAGCCCCTCGGCGGATTCGCCGATCGCCCGTTTGATCCGCGACTATCCGATCAAGTCCCACGTGGTGATCAGCCATATCCGCCAGGCCAATGTCGGTAACGTGCGCCTGGCCAATACCCATCCCTTCACCCGCGAGATGTGGGGGCGTCCGTGGTGCTACGCTCACAATGGTCAATTGCAGGGCTGGGACGCGCTGGCGCTGTCCTTCTACCGTCCAGTGGGCGATACCGACAGCGAGCATGCCTTTTGCTGGTTGCTCGGCGAGTTGCGTCAGCGCTTTGCCGAGCCGCCCGCCGAGCCCGGCCCGCTGTGGACGACGCTGCATGCGCTGTGCGAGCAACTGCGCGGTCTGGGCGTGTGCAATCTGCTGTTCTCGGACGGCGTGCATCTGTACGTCTACTGCTCGACCAAGCTGGTTCATCTTACCCGCCGTGCGCCGTTTGGCCATGCCCATCTCAGCGACACCGAGATGAGTGTCGACTTTCGCGAGCACACCACACTCAACGATGTGGTCTCGGTGATGGCCACCGAGCCCTTGACGGCCAACGAGGACTGGACCGCCATGCAGCCGGGGGAGCTGCTGGTCTGGCGCGACGGCGAGATTCAGGCCCGCTACAGTGCCGATACAGCGGCACGGCCGGCGATTGAACGTTAGTTTGAATCGGTCGTTTTACGTCCGGGTGCGGTCTGCTAAGGTAAACCGAACTGGCCGTGCCCAGGGGCCTGCGGCCATAAAGCGCACCGGCGGATCGCTTGCCGAGTGGCAAAACAAGAAAGTCCGTCGACTCCGGTCGAACGCATCAGCGGAGATCAGCTCATGAGCCAGCACGCCACTGCGCCTCATATTTCCGGACCGGCCCTGCAGGGGTTGGAGGATTACGCCACGGTGACCGATGTCTTCGCGACTTCGGTCGAACGCTTCGCCGACAAGTCGGCGTTCAGCTGCATGGGCCAGGTGTTGCGCTATCGCGACGTCGACCGTCTGGCGGCGGATTTCGCCGCCTGGCTGCAGCACGAGACCGAACTCGAGCCGGGCGATCGCATCGCCATTCAATTGCCGAACCTGTTGCAGTTTCCGGTGGCGGTATTCGGTGCGCTGCGTGCCGGGTTGGTGGTGGTCAACACCAACCCGCTGTACACCGAGCGCGAGATGCATCACCAGTTCGCCGATTCCGGCGCCAAGGCGATCGTGATTCTCGCCAACATGGCCGACAAGCTCGAGCGGGTGATCGACAAGACCGACATCCGTCATGTAGTGGTGACCGAGATCGGCGACCTGCATGGCTTGCCCAGGCGTGCGCTGATCAACTTCGCCGTGCGCCACATCAAGAAGCTGGTGCCGGCGTACTCGCTTCCCGGCGCCCTGGGCTTTCGCGACGTGCTGGCGCGCGGTGCCAAGCACTCGTATCGCCCGCTCGAGCGCGACCGCGACGACATCGCCGCGTTGCAGTACACCGGCGGCACCACCGGCCTCGCCAAGGGCACCATGCTCACCCATCGCAATCTGGTCGCCAACATGCTGCAGGCCCGGGCGGTGATCAGCGACGTGCTCGGCGAGGGCTGCGAGACGGTGATCGCGCCGTTGCCGGTCTATCACATCTACACCTTCACGGTGAACTGCCTGTTTCTGATGGAAACCGGCAATCACAGCGTGCTGATCCCCAATCCGCGGGACATCGACGGTTTCGTCAAGACGCTGCGCAAGATCCACTTCACCGGCTTCGTCGGGCTCAATACATTGTTCAATGCGCTGTGCAACCGCGAGGACTTCCGCGCGCTGGATTTTTCCTCGCTCAAGCTGACCATCTCGGGCGGCATGGCGTTGACCAAGGCTGCGGCTCAGCGCTGGGAAGAGGTCACCGGCTGCCCGGTCACCGAGGGCTACGGCATGACCGAGACCTCGCCGATCGTCTCGTTCAACCCGCCCGCGGCGATCCAGCTGGGCACCATCGGCAAACCGGTGCCGGGCACTTCGGTCAAGGTCATCGATGCCGACGGCAACGACCTGCCACTGGGCGAGGCCGGCGAGCTGTGCGTGCAGGGGCCGCAGGTCATGAAGGGCTACTGGAACCGCCCGGAGGACACCGCCAAGACCCTCGATGCCCAGGGCTGGGTGCGCACCGGCGATATCGCCGTACTTCAGGAAGACGGTTACATCCGCATCGTCGATCGCAAGAAGGACATGATCATCGTCTCCGGCTTCAACGTCTATCCCAACGAGATCGAGGACGTCGTCGCCGGTCACCCTGACGTGATCGAAGCGGCGGCGATCGGCGTGCCCGACGAGGACAGCGGCGAGGCGATCAAGCTGTTCGTCGTCGCCCGCAACGAGTCGCTGGACGCGGCGACCCTGCGTAGCTGGTGCAAGAAGGAACTGGCTGGCTACAAGGTGCCCAAGTTCGTCGAGTTCCGCGACGAGCTGCCCAAGACCAACGTCGGCAAGGTGTTGCGTCGCGAGTTGCGCGATTCCTGAGCGGATATCGCAGGTCGCCTGCAGCGATTGGCTCGCGGGTGCAGCAAGGCGATACAATAACCGGCCCGCCACGGCACGACCGTGGCGGGCCGGTCGTTTATTGAATTCAGCGAGGACGATTTGCGCGCTACCGCTTCGCATCCCGATGCTCTAGGGGCCCTGGACAGTCGCCGGGCCCAACTCGACGCCTGTCTGTTGCGCGACGCCCGCGAACAGGGGCGGCGCTTGGCCAAGCTGCGTCAGCGGGCCAAGGCCGGCCAGCCGATCGATCGTGCGCTGCGGGAGCTCGACGCGCGCCTGGCGAGTTCGCAGGCGCTGCTCGAAAAGCGCCGGGCGCAGCCGGTGATGCTGAATTATCCCGAGTCGCTGCCGGTTGCCGAGAAGCGCGAGAACATCCTCGCCGCGCTGCGCGCGCATCAAATCGTGGTGGTCGCCGGCGAAACCGGCTCGGGCAAGACCACCCAGCTGCCCAAGCTGTGCCTGGAACTGGGCCTGGGCCGGCGCGGGCTGATCGGCCACACCCAGCCGCGGCGGCTGGCGGCGCGCTCGGTGGCCACGCGGCTTGCCGAGGAGCTCGAGGTGCCGCTCGGCGCTCAGGTCGGCTACCAGGTGCGCTTCACCGACCAGACCAACGACGCCACGCTGGTCAAGCTGATGACCGACGGCATTCTGCTGGCCGAGACCCAGCACGATCCCGACCTCGAGCGCTACGAGGCGATCATCATCGACGAGGCCCACGAACGCAGCCTCAACATCGACTTCCTGCTCGGCTATCTCAAGCGGCTGACTCAGCGGCGGCCCGACCTTAAGATCATCATCACCTCGGCGACCATCGACGTCGAGCGCTTCGCCCGGCACTTCGCCCGCGACGACGGTACGCCGGCGCCGGTGGTTCAGGTCTCGGGGCGCACCTACCCGGTCGAGCTGCACTACCGGCCGCTGGTGCGCGACGCCGACGACGAGGAGGACCGCACCCTGCAGGAGGGCATCCTCCACGCGGTGGAGGAGATCGAGGCCATCGAGCGCGACAAGCGCTGGTTCAGCGGCCCGCGCGACGTGCTGATCTTCCTGCCCGGCGAGCGCGAGATCCGCGAGACCGCCGATACCCTGCGCCGCGCCGACCTCAGGGGCTCCGAGATCCTGCCGCTCTACGCGCGGCTCTCCAACGCCGAGCAGAACCGGGTGTTCCAGAGCCATGCCGGGCGACGTATCGTGCTCGCCACCAACGTCGCCGAGACCTCATTGACGGTGCCCGGGATCCGCTACGTGATCGACCCGGGGCTGGTGCGCATCAGCCGCTACAGCTACCGCGCCAAGATCCAGCGGCTACCGATCGAGCCGGTCAGCCAGGCCAGCGCCGATCAGCGCAAGGGTCGCTGCGGGCGTATCGCCGAGGGTGTGTGCATCCGTCTCTACAGCGAAGAGGACTACCTCGCCCGGCCGGCCTATACCGAGCCCGAGATCCAGCGCACCAACCTGGCCTCGGTGATCCTGTCGATGCTCTCGCTGCTGTCATTGAAACCCGATGACATCTCGGCCTTTCCGTTCGTCGACGCGCCGGACTCGCGCTTCGTCAAGGATGGTTTCCGGCTGTTGTTCGAACTCGGCGCGGTCGACGCGGGCAACCGGCTGTCGCCGCTCGGCCGGCGGCTGGCGCGGCTGCCCATCGACCCGCGGCTGGCGCGCATGGTGCTGGCCGCCGCCGAGCAGGACTGCCTGCGCGACGTGCTGGTGGTGGTCAGCGCGCTGTCGATCCAGGACCCCCGCGAGCGCCCGGCCGACAGGCGTCAGGCCGCCGATCAGAAGCATCAGCAATGGAACGATCCGGAGTCCGACTTCGCCGCCTGGCTCAATCTGTGGAACGGCTTCGAGGCGGCCCGCGAGGCGCTCTCGGGCAATCAGTTAAGACGCTGGTGTCGCGAGCAGTATCTTAACTACCTGCGGCTGCGCGAATGGCATGACACCTTCAGGCAACTGCGCCAGCTGCTGCGCGACATGGACATTCACGTGCCGGCCGCCGCCCCGGCCGAGACGTCCGCCGACGCTGACGAGGCGGGGCAGGCGGCCACACGTGAAGCCGTTCGTCGGCAACAGGCGACCTTCCACCAGGCGCTGCTCAGCGGACTGCTGTCGAACATCGGCCAGCTCACCGAGAACCGCGAGTATCTGGGCGCGCGCAACCGCAAGTTCTTCATTCATCCCGGCTCGGGGCTGGCCAGGAAATCGCCCAAGTGGCTGATGGCCGGCGAACTGGTCGAGACCTCGAAGCTTTATGCGCGTGACGTGGCGCGCATCCAGCCGGAATGGATCGAGCCGCTGGCGGGTCATCTAGTCAAGCGCAGCTACAGCGAGCCGCACTGGGAAATGAAGCGCGCCCAGGTGGTGGCCTTCGAACAGGTCACGCTGTTCGGCCTGCCGATCGTCGCCCGGCGCAAGGTGCATTACGGGCCGATCGCCCCCGCCGAGGCCCGCGAGCTGTTCATCCGTCGCGCGCTGGTCGAGGGCGAATACCGGACCCAGGCGGCGTTCTTCGCCCACAACCGAGCGTTGATCGATGAAGTCGAAGATCTGGAGGACAGGGCGCGAAAGCGTGATATTCTGGTGGATGAGGAAACGCTGTTCGATTTCTATGATCAGCGCTTGCCGGAAGAAATCGTCAACGGCAAGGGCTTCGAGCATTGGCGGCGCCAGGCGGAACGCGACGGCCCGGAGGTGCTCAAGCTCGACAAGGCCAGCCTGATGGCCCGCCAGGCCGATGAGGTCAGCGAGGAACACTACCCGGACACGCTGACGCTCAAGGGCGTGCGCTACCCGTTGAGTTACCATTTCGCGCCGGGCGCCGAGGATGATGGAGTGACGCTGACCGTACCCGCAGCGATGCTGTCGCAACTGCCGCGCCGGCGCCTCGAGTGGCTGGTACCGGGGTTGCTGCGCGAGAAGTGCATCGCGCTGCTCAAGTCGCTGCCCAAGTCGGTACGCCGCCAGGTGGTGCCAATCCCCGACTGGGTGGATGCCGCGCTCGAGACGCTGAGCCCCGACGATGTGCCGCTGAGCGAGGCGCTCGGCGAGTTCCTGCGGGTCAAGACCGGACTGCGGCTCGCTCCCGAGGACTGGCGCAGCGAGCAGCTCGAAGCGCACCTGGTGATGAACCTGCGAGTGGTCGATCATGAAGGCAGGGAACTGGGACAGGGCCGCGATCCAGCGGCGCTCGAGCGGCGTTTCGCCGCGGCCGCCAACGCCGGCGCCCAGGCCCTGGATGCGGCCGGTGACACCCGCCAGGCGGTCGACGACCTGCCCGAAACGCCACTGGCCGAGTCGCGCAGCACGACCCAGGCGGGCATTCGGGTCGCCGCCTACCCGGCGCTGGTCGAGCAGGGCGACGCCAAGCGCAATTCCAGCCGTGACGACAAGGCAAAAGCCGGCGCGCTGGCGGTGGCGCTGTTCGATCACCCGGCCAAGGCGCACCAGGCGCATCGACACGGCATCAAGCGGTTGGCGATGCAGCGCCTGCCCGAGCAGGTCAAGGCGCTCAAGCGCCTGCCGGGGCTCGAGCGCTGCGCGCTGCTGTTCGCCAAGGTCGGCAGCAAGGCGCAGCTCGCCGACGATCTGGTGGCGGCGGTGTTTCTTCACGAGATCGCCTTCGACCCGCTGCCCCGTTCGCGCCAGGCGCTGAGCGAGCGTCTCGACGAGCGGCGTGGCGAGCTCATGGCCTATGGCGAGGGTCTGGTGGCGACGCTGCAGCGCGCGCTCGAGGGCCATCTGGCGGTGACCCAGGCGCTGAAAGGCAACCTGAGCCTGTCGCTGGCGCTGGTCTATGGCGATCTCAAGGCGCAGATGCAGCGGCTGGTCCATCCCGGCTTCGTCAGCGAAGCAGGCGAATGGCTGCAGGAGTACCCACGTTACATGGAGGCGGCGCGCATCCGTCTCGAGAAGGCCCCGCGCGAGCGCATGCGCGATCAGATGCTGATGCAAGAGGCTCAGGACTTCGAGACCCGACTGGCCAATCGCCGTCAGGCCGAGCGTCGCGATGGCTGGGAGGACCCGGCGCTGGTCGAGTTCGCCTGGTGGATCGAAGAGCTGCGGGTATCGCTGTTCGCCCAGCAGCTGAGCACGCGCATGCCGGTATCCGCCAAGCGTCTCGAACGCCGCTGGGCCGAGATCACCGGTCGTCATGAGGCCTGAGGTGCCCAACGGGCGAGAGGCGGCTCGGCCGCCGTGAGGAGAACGCCATGACACACGCCGTGATTAGCGCTTTCCAGCGGCATTGCGATGATCTTCCGGCCAGCGCGCTGGGGGTGGTGTGTTCCTTCGGAGCCGGCTACAGTGCCGGCAGCATAATGTTACTAAAGGTGAGCTGATGGAAAACTTAGGTAAAGCAACTCTGGGGCTCGTTGCCGCGGCCACGCTCGCCGGCTGTGCCAGCCAGGCGCCGCAGGACGTCAATCCGGCGGACCCATGGGAAGGCTTCAACCGTCGCGTGTTTGCCTTCAACGAGACTATCGACCGTTACGCGTTGAAGCCGGCTGCCCAAGGCTACGATTTCATCACGCCGCAGCCGGTACAGGATGGCGTCGGCAACTTCTTCAGCAACCTCGGCGAGCTGCGCACGATCATCAATAGTGCCCTGCAATGGAAATGGGCCAATGCCGGGGTCGCCTCGGGGCGCTTGCTAGTCAATAGCACATTGGGGCTGGGTGGCGTCCTCGATCCGGCCACCCAGATGGGCTGGAGCGTGCGTGAAGAGGACTTCGGCCAGACGCTGGCGGTGTGGGGCGTCGGCGAAGGGCCTTACGTGGTGCTGCCGCTGCTCGGCGGGCGCACCCTGCGCCATGCCAGCGGGCTACCGGCGGACTGGTATACCGACCCGGTGACCTACGTCGAGGACGACGCCACCCGCTATGGCCTGCGCGGTCTCGAGCTGATCAATTACCGGGCCAGCGTGCTCGACCAGGAGCAGTTGATCCAGGGCGATCGCTACAGCTTTCTGCGCGATACCTATCTGCAGCAGCGACGCTTCAAGGTCAATGACGGCGAGCAGGGTCGCGACAGCTTCGCCGATGACGACTTCGATTTCAATGCGGATGATTTCGCAGAGTGAGAACTCGACTCCATGGTCAAGTCCCCTACGCTGATCGGTCTTCTCGACCGCCCCGGTGAGGCGCGTGATGCGCTGGCCGCGGCACTCGGCCTGGGCGCCTCCTATACGGTGACCGTTGCCGAGCATGTCGACGCGCTGCCCGCGGAGGTCGTGCTGATCGTTGCGCACGTGCGCGCGGTGAGCCTCGACGACTGGCCGCTGCTGGCGCGTCGGCTACCGACGATCGTGGTCACCGAGACGCGCATCGACGACGATCTGCTGCCGGCGGTCGACGCCGGCCTGGTCGACTATCTGGTCGAGCCGCTGCGCCACGCCGATGTGCTCAGGCGCCTGGTGGCGCGGGCCCTGGAGCATCGGCAGCTTGCCGAGGAACATGCCCGGGACCGTGCGCGACTGGCTGAGCTCAACGAAAACCTGGAAACCCACCTGGCGCTGCTGCGGCTCGACCAGCAAGCCGGCTGGCATATCCAGCGCAAGCTGCTGCCGGCGCAGCCGCTGGCGATCAATGGCGTGGCTTGCGATTACTGGTTGGCGCCATCGCTCTATTTGTCGGGTGATTTCCTCGATTATCAGCGTTTCGATGGCCGTTACAGCGTGTTCTACTTCGCCGATGTCTCGGGGCATGGCGCTTCGTCGGCCTTCGTCACGGTGCTGCTGCGCTATCTGTGCAACCGCTGGCTGGGCGAATGGGATGGGCAGCGCCCCGAGGCTCTGGCGCCTCGCTGGCTGGCCCAGCTCAACCGCGAGCTGCTCGACACCGGCATCGGCAAGCACGTGACGCTGTTCGTCGGGGTGATCGACCATGATCAGCGCGAGGTGCACTATTCGCTGGGCGCGCAATTGCCGATGCCGGTGCTGGTCGACAGAAGTCGGGGCGAGGTCGACGTATTGCGTGGTGAGGGCATGCCGGTGGGGCTGTTTCCGAACGTGGAGTATCCCGCCTATCGCGTGTCGCTGCCGGCGAACTTTCGCCTGTGGCTGTGTTCCGACGGGGTGCTGGAAGGCCTGCCGGGCAAGACGCTGACGGCACGGCTTGACGATCTCAAGCGACGCATCGTCGTCTGCGACGATCTGGCTACCTTGCGCACCGCCTTGATGGCGGGCGAGCAGGATGCCGCCACGGGTGGCGAAAAACGACCGGATGATTTGACTATTATGACGCTAAGCGGATTCGATCATGACAACGCATGACGGGCGATTGAAGGCGGCGTTCGATGGCGGCGTTTTCGTGCTCAAGTTATGTGGGGATGTTCGCTTGACCCTGTGTGCCACGCTGGACAATGAAGCCCAGCGACTGGCGGACATGCCGGGATTGACGACGGTGATCGTCGATCTGCGCGAGGCGACCAATGTCGATTCCACGGCGCTGGGCTTTCTGGCCAAGGTCGCTCTGGCGGTCAAGGCGCGGCTCGACCATCCGCCGACGATCGTCGTCGATCATCCCGACGTGCGCCGGATGCTCGACGTCATGGGCTTTTCGCGCTATTTCACGCTGGTCCAGGCGCCGATCGCCGAGCCGGCGGGCGGGCTGGCCGAGCTGCCGGCGGTAAAAGCCGACGAGGAGGGACTGCAGGAGCGCATCCTCGAGGCCCATCGCATCCTGATGCGCATGAACGAGCACAATCGTGCGGAGTTCCAGCCACTGGTCGACCTGCTCGAGGCCCAGCAGCAGCGCAGCGACTCCTGAAGTAGCGCGTTCCCCCCCGCATACTGGAGTCCCGGCCCATGGCGACGATGACATGCTGTCCGCCTGGGCCGTCCCGACGGGCCGGTCAAGAGCTGCTACCATTAGCGGCTCGTTGGGTCCCTCCCGGTTATTCGTCCGCCTTGACAAGGAGCGTTATGTTGCAGCTCGATGCGCGCCGCGTGGCGCTATTGGTGGCAGCCAATACGGCGCTTGCGCCATTGGCCATCGATGCTTATCTACCGGCCATTCCGGCGCTGGCCGCGGCGGTCGGGGCCAGCGTGCACCTGACCGAACTGTCGGTCAGCCTGTTCCTGTTCGGGTTCGCCGTCGGCCAGTTGATCTTCGGCCCGTTGTCCGATCGGTTGGGGCGGCGTCCGGTGCTGCTCGGCGGCATCGTGGTGTTCCTGCTGTCGAGCCTGGCGATCACTCAGGTCGAGAGCCTCGAGGCGCTATGGGCGCTGCGCTTTGTGCAGGCATTGGGCGGCGGGGCCTCGGTGGTCAACTCGGCGGCGATCGTGCGCGACTGCTTCAGTGGCCGCGAAGCGGCCAAGGTGCTCTCGACCATGGTGATGATCCTGATGCTGGCGCCGCTGGTCGCGCCGGCGCTGGGCAGCCTGCTGCTGTATCTTGCCGACTGGTGGCTGATCTTTGCCTTCCTGGCGCTTTATGCGGTCTTTCTGCTGTGGCTGTTGGGTCGCTATCTGCCCGAAACCCACGGCCGCGATCCCGAGGCGCCGAGCTTTGCCCAGGTTCTGGGCAATTATCTGACGGTGCTGCGCCATCGCGAGGCGATGGGCTATATCTGCGCGGTATCGATGTCGTTTGCCGGCATGTTCGCCTTCATTACCGGTTCGCCCTTTCTGTACATGGAGTATTTCGGCTTGTCACCGGCGGTCTACCCGTTCGTGTTCGGCGCCAACATCCTGATCATGGCCGGTTCCAACCGCATCAACATCCGCCTGCTCAAGCGCTCGTCGCCGCAGCGCAACCTGCTGTGGGGGCTGGGCATCCAGTTCGCTGCGGGGCTGGCATTGGTGGTGCTGTTCGCCACCGGGCTGGCTTCGCTCTACACGGTGGCGCCGCTGCTGATGGTGTTCGTCGGCATGCAGGGGCTGATCGGGCCCAATGCGATGTCGTCGATGCTCGATCATTTTCCTACAATGAGCGCGACGGCAACGGCGATGCAGGGCAGCATCCAGTTCTCCTCCGGGGCGCTGGCCGGCGTGCTGGTCGGTGCCTTCGAGATCCCCAGCGCCTGGCCGATGGTACTGACCATGATCGGCGCTTCGATCGCCGGCAACCTGGGAGTGCGTGTACTCTCGGGGCAGGCGCTGCGCGCGCAGAAACTGGCGACCGAGCAGGCGTAGTCACGTGCAAGGCCGATTGGCGATCGTGTCATGAAGCTGTCATCTTGGTTAGGCATCGTGTGTCGGGCGAAAGTTGAACACTCTCATCGACAGGAGTTACACAATGAACCGCATCCTCAACAGCCGTATCGTGAAGACGACCGCGATCGCCGCTGCCGTGATGGGCGTCGCAGGCGTTGCCCAGGCGCGTGAGCAGCTGCGCATCGTCGGCTCGAGCACGATCTACCCATTTGCCAGCTATGTCGTCGAGGAGTTCGGCGCGACCACCGATTACCAGACGCCGGTCATCGAGTCCACCGGCTCAGGCGGCGGCCTGAAGCTGTTCTGCGAAGGTGTCGGTGAGGATACGCCGGATATCACCAATGCTTCACGGCGCATCAAGACTTCCGAATTCGAACGTTGCCAGCAGAACGGCGTGACCGACATCACCGAAGCGGTGATCGGCTATGACGGTATCGCCTTCGCCGAATCCAGCAGCAACGAACCGATCGACCTGACTCGCGAGCAGATCTTCCTGGCGCTGGCCGCCAAGGTGCCGCAGGACGGCAAGCTGGTTGCCAACCCCTACCAGAAGTGGAGCGACATCGACCCCTCGTTGCCCGATCGCGAGATTTCCGTCTATGGTCCGCCTACCACCTCCGGCACCCGTGACGCCTTCCAGGAACTGGTCATGGAAGCCGCCTCCGAAGACATGCCAGCCTATGGCGGCGATGGCTATACCGACATCCGCTCGGATGGCGCCTATATCGACGCCGGCGAGAACGACAACCTGATCGTCAAGCGCCTGGCCGAGGACACCAAGGCCTTCGGCATCTTCGGCTACTCGTTCCTCGAGGAGAACACCGACACGCTGATCGGCGCCAGCATCGATGGCGTTGCGCCGACCCCGGACGCGATCAGCTCCGGCGAGTATCCGGTCTCCCGCTCGCTGTTCTTCTATATCAAGAACCAGCACGCCGAGTCCGTGCCGGCGATGTACGAATACGCCAATCTGTTCATGACCGAGAAGATGATCGGGCCGATGGGGTATCTGAAGGGGCTGGGGTTGATTCCGCTGCCCGAGGAGATGCGTAGCGAACAGCGTCAGGCGGTCGAGAACCAAGAGAAGCTCGAACTGGCCGACCTCAAGTAATCATGTCGCTGCATGAAACGGTGGGGCCGGTGGCGCAAGCCGCCGGCCCGCATGCATGCAGGGTGGCCCTGAGGGAGCGGACTCCTGCCAAGAGAATGTTATGTCGACCAACCTGATTTATCTGCTTTTCGGTGGCGTGCTGTTGATGCTGGGGCTGGTTGCCTTCTTCGCGGCGCGTGGCAAGGCGACACGCACACGCGTCTCTGGCGTGGCGATGTTTGCCCAGCCCGATCAGTACGCCTGGTTCTCAGTGCTTGCCACGGCCGGCCCGGCGATTCTGGCCGGCGCGCTGGGCGCCTTCGTGCTGCTGCTGCTGGGCGCCGAGATCCCCGTGGTGTACTTGCTCTCGGCCAGCATGGTGATTGCCGCCATCGGCCTGTTCGTCGGACTCAAGCAGGTGCGCCCCGACTTTCATGCCCGCCAGGCGATCGAAAGGGTCATTCGCCTGGCGCTGGCTACGGCGGCCTTGATGTCGATCGTCACCACGGTAGGCATCCTGCTGTCGATCGTCTCCGAAGCGATCCGCTTTTTCCAGATGCAAAGCCTGTGGGACTTCATCTCCGGGACCACCTGGGCGCCGGGCGACAGTTTCCTGGCTTCCGCGGGGCGTGCCGGCGAAGGCGCGGGAGGAGCGCAGTTCGGTTCGGTGCCGCTGTTCGCCGGAACCTTCCTGATTTCGCTGATCGCCATGCTGGTGGCGATCCCGGTGGGGCTGATGGCGGCTATCTACATGGCCGAGTTCGCACCGCCCAAGGTACGCGACCTGGCCAAGCCGGTGCTCGAGGTGCTCGCCGGGATTCCCACCGTGGTCTATGGCTTCTTCGCGGCAATCACCATTGCTCCGATCATCGTCGACGTGGCCGGCTTCTTCGGTCTCGATGCGTCCTACAACAACGCGCTGGCACCGGGGGTGGTGATGGGGATCATGATCATCCCGTTCATTTCGTCGCTTTCCGACGACGTGATCAATGCGGTGCCCGACAGCATGCGCGAAGGCTCGCTGGCACTGGGCATGACCAAGGGCGAGACCATTCGCAACGTGGTGCTGCCGGCCTCGCTGCCGGGGATCATCTCCGCTTCGCTGCTGGCGGTGTCGCGGGCGCTGGGCGAAACCATGATCGTGGTAATGGCCGCCGGCATGCGCCCCAACCTGACCGCCAACCCGCTCGAGGACATGACTACCGTGACGGTGCGCATCGTCGCCGCGCTGACCGGCGACCAGGAATTCGAAAGCGCCGAAACCTTGTCCGCGTTCGCGCTGGGACTGGTGCTGTTCGTGGTCACGCTGATCCTCAACATGGTCTCGGTCCTGATGATTCGTCGCTTCCGCGACAAGTACCGCACCAACACCCTGTGACACGACGAGGAATGTTGCGCTCATGAGCCAATCCTTTGACGAGATCACCGCCCAGCTGAAGCGGCGTCATCGCCGCTCGGCGCGCCTCAAGTACCTGTCGATGGGGGCGCTGATCCTGGCGGCGGCGTTTCTGCTCGTTTTCATCGGCGACATGCTGGTCAAGGGCCTGCCGGCCTTCCAGCAGGCGCAGATTCAGGTCGAAGTCCGCTACAGCGAGCAGGCGCGTGAAATTCCGCCGGCCGCGGTCGACGATGACGTGCGCGCGCTGGTCAGTCGCGGTTATCTGCGCCTGATCCCCAGGCGTATGGACGCAAATCCCGAGCTGCTGGGCACCACCCGCATGGAGTGGGTGCTCGCCGACAGCTCGGTTGATCAGTATCTCAAGGGTAACGAGGACGCCCTGCGCGCCAGCGAGGTCCGCGTGGTCGAACGCCTGGTCGAGGCCGGGCGCGCCGAGTTGCGTTTCAATACCACGTTCTTCACCAACGGCGACTCCAAGATGGCGGAACTGGCTGGCATCGCCTCGGCGGCGATAGGCACCGTCCTGACGCTGATCGTGACCATGCTGGTATGCTTTCCGATCGGCGTGATGACGGCGGTCTATCTGGAAGAGTTCGCCCCCGACAACCGGCTGACCCAGCTCATCGAGATCAACATCAACAATCTCGCGGCGGTGCCGTCGATCCTGTTCGGGCTGCTGGGCCTGGCGATCTACATCAACTTCTTCGGCGTGCCGCGCTCATCGCCGCTGGTCGGCGGCCTGACGCTGGCGCTGATGACGCTCCCGGTGATCATCATCACCACGCGCTCGGCGCTGCGCAGCGTGCCGGACGGCATTCGCCAGGCGGCGTTCGGGGTCGGCTGCTCGCGCTGGCAGGTGGTGCGCGATCATGTACTGCCGTTATCCCTGCCCGGCATTCTGACCGGCTCGATCATCGGCATGGCCCAGGCGATGGGCGAGACCGCGCCCTTGATCATTGTCGGCATGGTGGCCTTCATCCCCGATGTCGGCGGTTCCTTCACGGATGCCGCGACGGTGATGCCGGCGCAGATATTCACCTGGGCCGGAGAGCCTGACCGTGCCTTCGTCGAGAAGACGGCCGGCGGCATCCTGGTGCTGCTGGCGGTGCTAATCTCGCTCAATGCCACGGCGGTGTGGCTGCGCAAGAAATTCGAACGGCGCTGGTAAGTCACCACTTTGCATAGGACAAGATCATGCTGAACGAGCAAACTGTCGAAAGTCGCGATAAACCCCATGGCGTGCAGCGTCAGCCGGCGCCCGGTGGGCCGGTAAGCCGCAACGAGAAGGCCAATCACGAACTGAGCATCCGCGTGCGCGATCTCAACCTGTGGTACGGCGACAACCAGGCGCTGAAAAATATCGACATCGACGTCTACCAGCGCAACGTGACCGCGCTGATCGGTCCGTCGGGCTGTGGCAAGTCGACCTTCCTGCGCTGCCTCAACCGCATGAACGACCTGATCAAGGGCGTGCGAGTCAGCGGACGGGTGGAAATGGACGGTCGCGACGTCAATGACGCCAGAATGGACGAGGTCGCGCTGCGCCGTCGGGTCGGCATGGTCTTCCAGAAGCCCAACCCGTTTCCCAAGTCGATCTACGAGAACGTCGCCTACGCACCGCGCATGCACGACCTGGTCGGTCGCAAGGCCGAGCAGGACGAACTGGTCGAGCGCGCACTGACCGACGCCGGGCTGTGGAACGAGGTCAAGGACAAGCTGCAGCAGCCCGGTACCTCGCTGTCCGGCGGTCAGCAGCAGCGGCTATGCATCGCCCGAGCGATCGCCGTGCAGCCCGACGTGATCCTGATGGACGAGCCCACCTCGGCGCTCGATCCGATCTCGACGGCGACCATCGAGGACTTGATGGACAAGCTCAAGCAGCAGTTCACCATCGTCACGGTCACCCACAACATGCAGCAGGCCGCGCGCGTCGCCGACTACACGGCGTTCTTCCACCTCGGCGAGGTGATCGAATACAACGACACGCAGATGATGTTTTCCAATCCCTACACCAAGAAAGCCGAAGATTACATCACCGGTCGCTACGGCTGATCACCCCCTGGGGCTTCTTGAACCGCAGCCGGCGGGCGTGGTAAACCTACCGGCCACGGAGATGGCATTCCTCCGGGTCTTCAAGACCGAACCACCGCCCGTCACGGCGGTTAATGATGCCTGCGAAGCGCCCGAGGTGCGTAGCAGGCATCGTATGTCCCTTCCTCCCGGCCGCTTCGCGTTGCTTTCGTTTCCCTTGTAAATGACAGGACGAAGAACGCATGTGGTTATCGATATTGGCCATCGGCGGCGGCGCGGCACTAGGCGCCAACTTGCGCTGGCTGCTGAGTCTCTGGCTGAATGCGCTGTTTCCCACGCTGCCGCCCGGCACGCTGCTCGCCAATTTGCTGGGTAGCTGGCTGATCGGCGTGGCCTTCGCGTCGTTCGCTCAGATGCCGTCGTTGTCGACGGAATGGCGACTGTTCGTGGTTACCGGCTTTCTGGGCGCGTTGACGACCTTCTCGACGTTTTCCATCGAAATGCTCGCCAATATCCAGACGGGCCGCTGGGGCATGACGCTGGCGGGCATCGCCCTGCACGTCGGCGGTTCGCTGGGCATGGCCGCGCTGGGCATGGCGACGTTCGGCGCGCTGCGCCATCTGGCGGGGATGCTGAAATAGGCACTCGCTCGGGTGCTGAAATAGGCTCTCGCTCGGGTGCTGAAATAGGCTCTCGCTCGGGTGCTGAAATAGGCACTCGCTCGGGTGCTGTCAGGATGCTGGGAACGCCCGCTGGCCGATCGGCGCCAACGAGCGCGGTGTCAGTCGGCGAGTTCGACGGCGATTGCCGTGGCCTCGCCGCCGCCGATGCACAGGCTGGCGATGCCGCGCTTGCCGCCGCGTCGGCGCAGTGCGTTGAGCAGCGTGACGATGATCCGCGAGCCGGTGGAACCGATCGGGTGGCCCTGGGCGCAGGCGCCGCCGAAGACGTTGACCTTGTCGTGATCCAGCCGCAACTCGTCGATGGCGATCAGCGTGACCACGGCAAAAGCCTCGTTGATCTCGTAGAGATCGACGTCATCGGCCGACCAGCCGAGGCGCTCGAGCAACTTGCCGATCGCGCCCACCGGAGCGAGGGTGAATTCGCTGGGGTGCTGGGAATGCGTGGCATGGCCGAGGAGCGTGGCCTGCACCGAGGCGCCGACGGCCTCGGCCGCGCCACGGCTGGCCAGGATCAGCGCCGAGGCGCCGTCGGAGATCGAGCTTGAGTTGGCGGCGGTGATGGTGCCGTCGCGACTGAAGGCAGGGCGCAGCGTACGGATCTTGTCGAGGCGCGCCGCGAACGGCTGCTCGTCATGCTCGACCACGCTCTCGCCATGGCGCGAGGCGACCGTGACCGGGGCGATCTCGGCGTCGAGTTCACCGGCTTCGTGCGCCGCCATGGCGCGCTCCAGCGAGGCGATGGCGAAATCGTCCATGCGTTCGCGGGCGTAGCCCCGGCCATCGGCGACCTGCTGGGCGAAGGCGCCCATCAGCTGTCCGCTCTCGGCGTCCTCAAGGCCATCGAGGAACATGTGATCCTTGAGTTCGCCATGGCCCAGGCGATAGCCGCCGCGGGCGCGGGTCAGCAGGTGCGGGGCGTTGGACATCGACTCCATGCCGCCGGCGAGCAGGATCTCGCCGCTGCCGGCGCGAATCAGGTCGTGGGCGAACATGGCGGCCTTCATGCCCGAGCCGCACAGCTTGTTGACGGTGGTCGCGCCGCGCGCATCGCTGATCCCGGCCTGGCGCATCGCCTGGCGTGCCGGCCCCTGCTTGACCCCGGCGGGCAGCACGCAGCCGAGGATGCCTTCGTCGATGGCGTCGGCGTCGATGCCGCCACGCTGGATGGCGGCACGGATGGCGACGGCGCCGAGCTGCGGTGCGCTCAGGCTCGACAGGCTGCCGAGCATGCCGCCCATTGGGGTGCGCGCACCGCCCAGGATGACGATATCGCTCGTTGAAGACATGGCGTTCTCCACTCTCGTTATTCGATGGGGCCGGCATGGCTGCGTTGACCGCCGGGTGGCCCTATGCTTTGCTCGGTAAAAACCAAGCAAACGCTCGTGTTCAGGTCCTGGCTCAATGACTTTAGTGAACGCCTCACCCCGTCGCAAGGAGTTGGTCCGGATCGCCGCTCGTCTGTTCGTCGAAGAGGGCTTCGACCGGACCACGGTGCGCATGCTGTCCCAGGCGATGGGGATCAAGTCGGGCAGCCTGTTTCACCACTTCAGCGACAAGCAGGCGATTCTCCGCGCGGTGATCGAGATCGGCATGCAGCATGCGCTGACACTGGCGCGTGGGTCGCTGGCCGAGGCCGGATGCTCGCCCGAGGTGCGCCTCGATGCGCTGGCGCGGGCGCACCTCGAGACGTTGCTGACCGAGCGCAATGCGCATGTCGTGGCGCTCTATGAATGGCGGCGTCTGGACGCTGCTTCGCGGGATCACCTGATCCACCTGCGTGACGCCTACGAGTCGCTGTGGCAGAAGGTGGTCGACGAAGCGCTGGAGGCCGGGCTGATCCACGGCGATCGCTTGCTGGTGCGGCGTTTCGTGCTCGGCGCGCTCAACTGGACGGTGCGCTGGTACGACCCGGCAGGGCCGCGCTCGCCCGAAGCGCTGGCCGGCGAACTGCTTGCCATGCTGAGCGGCCGCGCGTTGGCCGCCGCACAAACGGAGACACGCTGAATGCAATTGACCGAACGTACCTTCCTGATCACCGGCGCCGCCTCGGGGCTGGGCGCGGCGACCGCCGAACGGCTGGTGGCCGGCGGCGCCCGGGTGGTGCTCTGCGACCTGAGCGAGGCCGTCGAGGCGCTTGCCGAACAGCTGGGCGAGGCGGCCTTGGCGTGCCGCGGCGACGTCACCGATGGCGACGCCATGCAGTCCGTCGTCGATCGCGCGCTGGAGTGGGGCGGTTTGTATGGCGGTTTGCATGGAGTAGTGCACTGCGCCGGGGTGGTCAGCGTCGCCAAGCTGCTCGATCGCGACGGCAAGCCGGCGGATCTCGAGGCCTTCGCACGCACCGTCAACGTCAATCTGGTGGGCACCTTCAACGTGTTGCGACTGGCGGCGGCGGCGATGGCGCGCAACGAGCCGCAGGGCGAGGATGGCGAGCGCGGAGTGATCATCGACACGGCGTCGATCGCCGCCTTCGACGGCCAGGTGGGCCAAGCCGCCTACAGCGCGTCCAAGGCCGGGGTGGCGGGCATGACCCTGCCGCTGGCCCGCGAGCTGTCGCGCCACGGCATCCGCGTGATGACCATCGCTCCGGGGGTCTTCGAGACGCCGATGATGGCGGGCATCCCCGATGATGCCCTCGCCGCGCTGTCGGCCGCGGTGCCGTTTCCCAAGCGCCTGGGACGGGCCACGGAGTTCGCCATGCTGGCCGAGCAGATCGTCACCAACGCGATGCTCAACGGCGAGACCATTCGCCTCGACGGCGGCATCCGCATGCAGTGATGAACCTCGTCGGGCGGTTCCATGAATAGCTCGAGGGAGCCGCCCGACGGTCTGTGGGCCTACCTCGCGAGAATCAAACGAACGCTTGACTTGCACTCGGCGCCGGGATAATTTCAAACGCATGTTTGAGAGCGGCCCAGGCCGCACGACCGACCGATTCCGGCGTGTATTGAGGAGTGTTCGTCATGCCCGACTATCAGGCTCCGCTGCGCGATCTGCGCTTCGTCATGGATGAGCTGCTGGACTACCCCGGCCACTACGCAGGCCTGCCGGGCGGCGAAGACGCCTCGCCGGACGTGATTGCGGCGATCCTCGAGGAGGGCGGACGCTTCGCCCGCGAGGTGCTGCTGCCGCTCAATCAGCGTGGCGATCAGGAGGGCTGTGTGCTCGAGGGCGGCGAGGTCAAGACCCCGCAGGGCTTCAAGGAGGCCTATGCCCAGTACGTCGACGGCGGCTGGCCGGGGTTGGCGGCCGAGCCCGAGTTCGGCGGCCAGGGGTTGCCGGCGTCGCTGAACCTGGCGCTGTCGGAGATGATCTGCTCGAGCAACCTGGCCTGGGGCATGTACCCGGGGCTGTCCCACGGGGCCGCCGATGCGCTGCGCCATCATGGCAGCGATGCCCAGAAGGCCAGCTACCTGAGCAAGCTGGTCGAGGGCGTGTGGACCGGCACCATGTGCCTGACCGAGCCGCATTGCGGCACCGACCTGGGACTGATCAAGACCCGTGCAGTGCCCGACGACGATGGCGGCTATCGGATCACCGGCACCAAGATCTTCATCTCCGCCGGCGATCACGACCTGACCGAGAACATCGTTCACCTGGTACTGGCCAAGCTGCCCGACGCGCCGGAGGGCTCGCGGGGCATTTCGCTGTTCGTGGTGCCCAAGTACTTGCCAGAAAGCCTGCCGGACGCCGGGGGCCGCGTCGGCGAGCGCAACGGCGTGAGCTGCGGCTCGCTGGAACACAAGATGGGCATCCACGGCAACGCCACCTGCGTGATCAACTTCGACGCCGCCAAGGGCTACCTGGTGGGGCCGAAGCACAAGGGCCTGGCGTGCATGTTCACGATGATGAACGAGGCGCGTATCGGGGTGGGCATCCAGGGGCTGGGGCTGATGGAGGCGAGTTTCCAGAATGCCCTGGCGTACGCCCGGGATCGCCTGCAGATGCGTGCGCTGTCGGGGCCCAAGGCCACCGACAAGCCGGCCGATCCGATCATCGTGCATCCCGACGTGCGCCGCATGCTGCTGACCCAGAAGGCGCTCGCCGAGGGCGGGCGGATGCTGGTGATGTATACCGGTCAACAGGTCGACCTGGCCGAGCACGCAGCCGATGCCGCCGAGCGCGAGCGTGCCGAGACGCTGCTCGGCCTGCTCACGCCGATCGTCAAGGCGTTTCTCACCGAGCTGGGCTTCGAGGCGACCAACGAGGGCGTGCAGGTGTTCGGCGGCCACGGCTTCATCGCCGAGTGGGGCATGGAGCAGTTCGTTCGCGATGCGCGCATCACCCGGCTCTACGAGGGCACGACCGGCATCCAGGCGCTCGACCTCCTGGGCCGCAAGGTACTGATGAGCCAGGGTGAAACGCTCAAGGTCTTTACCAGGGAGATCCACAAGTTCTGCCAGGCGCAAGCCGACAACAGCGCCCTCAAGGCCTATATCGAGCCGCTGTCCAGACTCAACGCCGAGTGGGGCGAGCTGACCATGGCGGTGGGCATGAAGGCCATGCACGATCGCGAGGAAGTCGGTGCGGCGAGTGTCGACTACCTGCTTTATTCGGGCTATGTGGCGTTGGCCTATCTGTGGGCACGGGCTGCGAATACCGCCAGCCAGGCGCTCGCCGCGGGCAAGGGCGACGGGGCGTTCTATCGGGCCAAGCTGGCGACGGCGGATTTCTACTTCCAGCGCCTGCTGCCGCGCACCCGCGGGCATGCCGAGATGATCCGCGCCGGTGGCGTTTCGTTGATGGCGTTGAGTGCCGATGAGTTCGGCCTTGGCTTCGAGATCTAAGGTTTCGGGCATGACACGATGTCTCTAGGTCAGGCGCTCTGACCCTTGCAGGCGGGCCTCGGCTCGCCATTTTTGTGACTCCTCGTTTTCTTATTCAAAACAATACCAGGCGGTTTGTCGTCGGTCGCGGATGGGGTCATCATGGAAGCACCGCAAAAAAGCCAGGATGACCCCATGGAGCACGACGTCGACGACGATAAGCGCCGTATGCCTCTCAACCTGACGCTGACCTTGGCGGCACTGGTCATCATCATCGGTGGCATGAAACTCGGCGCCGACTTGCTGGTGCCTTTGATTCTGTCGCTGTTCATCGCGATAATCTGTACCTCGCCGGTACACTGGCTATACCGCATGGGGGTGGGGCGCCGCAGCGCCGTGCTGCTGACCCTGCTGATTGCCGGGGTCTTTCTGGTGCTGCTGGGTTCGTTGCTGGCGAGCAGTTTCGCGACCTTCATGGAAGCGTTGCCCAAGCTCGAGGGGCAACTGCGCAAGCAGTATCTGAGCCTGCTCAACTGGCTATCGAGCCTGGGCGTGTACATTCAGCCCAAGCAAATATCCGAATGGCTCGATCCGAGCAGCACCATGCAGATGGTACCGACCTTCCTCGGTAGCCTGGGCAGCTTGCTGTCGCAAAGCGTGCTGATCATCCTGCTGGTGATCTTCATGCTTTTCGAGACCCTGGACTTTCGCAACAAGGTGGCGCAATCGCTGGAAAACCCCGCGCCGAGCCTGCGACGGTTCAAGGAATTCAGCTATAACTTGAAGCGCTATCTGGCGATCAAGACGTTGATCAGTCTGGTGACCGGAGCGCTGATCTACGCCGCCTGCCTGCTGCTGGGGGTACAATTTCCGCTGTTGTGGGGAACGCTGGCCTTCGGCCTCAATTACATACCCAATATCGGCTCGGCCCTGGCGGCGCTGCCCGCCGTGCTGCTGACGCTGGTAATGCCCGATGGCGGCCTGGCCAAGGCGGGGATGCTGGCCAGCGCCTATCTGGTCATCAACTTCGTGATCGGCAATCTCATCGAGCCGCGGGTCATGGGCAGGACACTGGGGCTATCGACGCTGGTCGCCTTCTTGTCGCTGGTGGTGTGGGGCTGGATTCTCGGGCCGGCCGGCATGCTGCTGTCGGTGCCGTTGACGATGACCCTGAAGATCGCGCTGAACAGTCATCCCGAAACGCGCTGGCTGGCACGCATGCTGGGTGGGCGCCTCGAATAAGATAACGACGTGGTGACGGAGCCATCGCCCCGTGTGAAGCGGGACGATGGCTAGCCAGGGGCGAGTCCGAATCAGGCGTTCTGGTCGATGAACTGGACCAGCTGCGACTTGGACTGGGCGCCGACCAGCGAGGCGATCTTGGCACCCGACTTGAACAGCATGACGGTGGGGACGCCGCGCACGCCCTGCTCGGCGGCGATGTCCGGCGCATCATCGACATTGACGCTGACCACCTTGAGATCGTCGGCCTTCTCGTCGGCGACTTCCTCGATCACGGGGGCCATCATCTTGCAGGGTCCGCACCAGGGTGCCCAGAACTTCAGCAGAACGGGCTTGTCGGCGCCGAGAACTTCCTGCTCGAAGTTGGCCATGGTGACATCGACGTTGTTAGCCATGTATCTCTCCAGATTGCTTGCGCACTTCTCTTAGCGTAGTCGACCGATGGTAGCTGGCGGCTTTCGGGCTGGCAAATACTCATTGGCAGGCTGCCCGATAGTTGCATGCTATCAATAATCGACCCGTCTTGCCGCCGGCTGGCGTGCCGACTATGATGCCTTTATATGCCATAAAGTAATCGATTTAAAGAGTTTTAGTTCCTTTGGGGAATTTCACGCGCGGTACGCAAAGGCGCCCGCAGGTCAGCAGCAGCGTCAGTAGCAATCAGGGATACGGCATGAAATTGCAGCAATTGCGCTATATCTGGGAAGTCACCCGGCACAACCTCAATGTCTCGGCAACGGCACAGAGCCTGTTCACCTCGCAGCCGGGCATCTCCAAGCAGATCCGCCTGCTCGAGGACGAACTGGGTGTGGAGATCTTCGCCCGCAGCGGCAAGCACCTGACCCGGGTGACCCCGGCCGGCGAGCCGATCGTCGAACTGGCCGGCGAGGTGCTGCGCACCGTCGACAACATCAAGCAGGTCGCCCAGGAACACAGCGACGAGCGGCGCGGCAGCCTGTCGTTGGCCACCACGCATACTCAGGCGCGCTATGCGCTGCCGCCGCTGATCGGCGAGTTCACCCGCAAGTATCCTGATGTCGCCCTGCACATGCAGCAAGGTACGCCCAAGCAGATCGCTCAGATGGTCAGCGAAGGGCTCGCCGATTTCGCGATCTGCACCGAGTCGCTGGAGCTGTTCAACGACCTGGTACTGTTGCCGTGCTACCGCTGGAACCGCTGCATCCTGGTGCCCGAGGATCATCCGCTGGCCAAGCTGGGCGAGCTGACCCTCGAGCGACTCGCCGAATACCCGTTGGTCACCTACGTCTTCGGTTTCACCGGTCGCTCGCAACTCGACGACGCCTTTCGCACCAAGGGGCTGACGCCCAACGTGGTGCTCACCGCCGCCGATGCCGACGTGATCAAGACCTACGTACGCTTGGGGATGGGCGTGGGCATCGTCGCGCGCATGGCGATCGACCCCGAGGCCGACGACGATCTGGTGCCGCTGGATGCCAGCCATCTATTCGCCAGCTCCACCACCAAGATCGGCATTCGTCGCGGCACCTTCATGCGCAGCTACATGTACGATTTCATCCAGCGCTTCGCGCCGCATCTCGATCGCGACCTGATCGACGCCGCGCTGGCCGCGGGGCCGCGTCACGAGCAGGAGCTGTTCACCAATGTCGAACTGCCGGTACGCTGAGCGCGGCTTGAGCGCTACGCAAACCTGAAAAAACCCGCCGCGGCGGGTTTTGTTCACCAAGCTCGATGCGCTCAGTGCTGCAGATGCAGGCCGCATTCGCGCTTGTCCTCGACCTTGGTGGGGTCGAAGTAGTCGAAGTTGTTGGGCAGGTCGTGGCGCTGCAGATACTGGTACATCTCCTTGGCGGTCCAGTGCAGCACCGGCGCGACCTTGATCAGCCCGGCGGCGTTGACCGAGACCGGCTGCATCTGCGAGCGCTCGGCGGTGTCCTCGGCGCGCAGCGCGGTCAGCCAGACCTGCGGGTCCATCTCGCGCAGTGCGCGTGCGAACGGCTCGAGCTTGACCTCCTCGGTGAAGACGGCGTGACGCGGATCGTCGATACTCGGCAGCGACCCGTCGACGGCTTCGCGATGGGCCCGCGAGCGGCGCGGATGGTAGATCGTCAGGTTCAGCGACAGCCGCTTGGCGACTTCGTCGGCGAAGCGATAGGTCGCATCGGTGTTGTAACCGGAATCCATCCATACCACGGGAATATCCGGCTGCACCTGGGTCGCCATGTGCAGGATCACCGCTTCGAAGGGCCGGAAGTTTGTGGTGCAGATGGCGCGCTTGTCGAGACTCAGCGCCCAACGCGTCAGACCTTCCGGGTCGTTGCCCAGTTGCTCGTTGATCGCATCGATGTTCAGGTCCATGCCGTCTCCTGGAATCGTCCGGGGACTTCCCCGAAATGTTCTTACGGTAGCAGAGCGCCGAGCCGGGCCCCCAATACCGTTTGGTTCGAACCTTATATAGCCAAATCGAAGGTTATGAAGCTCAACTAGAACGCGATGAGCTAGTTTCGTAACGACCGGGCGCGGCGAGCGCCTCCATCAATCGCGCGATCTTGGCCAGGGTCTCCTTATATTCCTCCTCTTCATCGGAGTCGGCGACCAGCCCGCCGCCGCCCCAGATATGCAGCCGCCCGGCATCGGCGACCACGCTGCGGATGGCGATCGAGGTATCCATGCGGCCGCGCACGTCGACGTAGCCAAGACTGCCGCAGTACAGGCTGCGCCGGCTGGGCTCGAGCTCGTCGATGATCTGCATCGCGCGCACCTTGGGCGCGCCGGTGATCGAACCGCCGGGGAAAGCGGCGGCCAACACGTCGAGCGGTGAGTGGCCGGCGGCCAGTTCGCCGCTGACCACGCTGACCAGGTGATGCACGTTGGCGTAGCTTTCCAGACCACAGAGCTGCGCTACCCGCACGCTACCCGGCCGGCATACCCGGCCCAGGTCGTTGCGCAGCAGATCGACGATCATCACGTTCTCGGCGCGATCCTTGGCACTGGCACGCAGGTCGTCGGCGAGGGCGCGATCCTCGCCGGGTGTCGCACCGCGTGCCCGGGTGCCCTTGATCGGCCGGGTCTCGACTCGGCCATCCTCGACCGCCAGGAAACGCTCCGGCGACAGCGACAGCACGGCCTTGTCATCCCACGCCAGGTAGCCGGCGAAGGGCGTGGGCGTGGCGCGGCGCAGGCGCCGGTAGGCCTGCCAGGCGCTGCCGGAATAAGCCGCGCTGAAACGCTGGGCGAGATTGATCTGATAGCAGTCGCCGGCGTGGATATAGCGCTGGACACGGCGAAAGCGCTCGCCGTAGGCGGCGCGATCGAGCTCGGCGGCAAACGCTTCGCGCAACTGGAAGTCGTCTTCTTCGGCGGCGGGCGCGGCGGCGAGCCAGGCAAGCGCCTGGACGCGGCGCTCCGGCGTGGCGACCAGCCAGGCCTTTCGGGCCTGATGATCCTCGATCACCGCCCAGTCGTACAGCCCCAGGCGACAGGCGGGCAGGGCGTTGATCGCCTGGGCGTGGCCGGGCAACGGCTCGAGCTGACGGTTGAGATCATACCCCCAGTAACCGATCAGCCCGCCGAGAAACGGCAGCTCGCTGGCCGGAACCTCGATGTCGAGGCTATCGAGCAACGCCTGCTGGGCGGCGAACGGTGCGCCGGGCAGCGCCATCGGCGGGTCACAGCGAGTGCCGCCATCGGCGGCGATCTCCAGCGTCGCCAACGGGTCGCTGGTCAGTATGTCGTGGCGGCCACCGGGCGCGTCGGGGCGGCCGCTATCCAGCAGTACGGCGCCGGGTCGCTGGCTCAGCGCGGCAAAGCGTAGCGTGGGATCGCCCTGATAGGGCAGCGGGAGAATGTCGAGTCGTGAGCGCATGCCGAGTAATCGCGGTGGACGAGCGACCCATTCTATCAGTGGCCGGCGTTGTCGTGCGTTTGTCGAGGCGCGGCTCGCCGATCAACGCCATGGGCTCAAGCTGACCGGCCACTTGTCGGCCGGCTGGATTCATTGTCGACAACCTTTCGCATGCCCCCGTCTGCAATATACGCCGAAAGGTGTATCAGTTTATTATGGCGCGGTATTGACGCGCTATCGGCTGCTGGCTAGAGTGCTTATTTCTCTAGATTGTCGACAATGGTAAGCAAGACCATGCAGGACAGCGACGTACCCGAAGTCCGCACGCTCGCCGAGCGGGTCTTCAATCAACTGCAGGACGCCATCGTACGTGGCGAGCTGGCGCCGGGCACCAAGATCACCGAGCCGGGGCTCGCCGCGGCCTACGGCATCTCGCGCGGGCCGTTGCGCGAGGCGATGCGCCGCCTCGAGACCCACCGGCTGATCGAGCGAGTGCCGCACGTCGGCGCGCGGGTGGTCAAGCTGTCGATGAAGGAACTGCTCGAGCTGTTCGACGTGCGCGAGGCGATGGAGAGCATGGCCGCGCGGCTTGCCGCCCGCCACATGAGCGCCGAGGAGATCGCCGGGCTGCGCGAGGTGCTGGCGGTTCACGAGCGTCAGAGCGATCTTTCGCGGGGCGAGGCCTACTACCAGCGCGAGGGCGATCTCGACTTCCATTATCGCATCGTGCTCGGCAGCCACAACCGCATGCTGATGACGCTGCTGTGCGACGATCTCTACTACCTGGTGCGCCTCTACCGCACCCAGTTCAGCGCCAGCGGCGCCCGCCCGCAGCGGGCGTTCGTCGAGCATCATCGCATCGTCGATGCCATCGAGGCCGGCGACGAGGAACTCGCCGAGCTGCTG
This sequence comes from Halomonas sp. IOP_31, assembly GCF_021151495.1. Lineage (NCBI taxonomy): Bacteria > Pseudomonadati > Pseudomonadota > Gammaproteobacteria > Oceanospirillales > Halomonadaceae > Halomonas > Halomonas sp. IOP_31. Next base: position 68,643 of record NZ_JAIRBP010000008.1, read on the forward strand.
ATGCGCCGCCACGTCAGCGCCTCCCGCGAGAACGTCGCGCAACGCTATGCCGCGGTTCTCGAGCAGGAAGCCGAGACCACCGTGACCCCCATCCAGAGGAAATCGTCATGACCCGAATGACTCCCGGGGCGCGCTTTCGCGCCGCGCTCGAGGCCCATCGGCCGCTGCCCATCGTCGGCACCATCAACGCCTATACCGCGCTGATGGCCGACAAGGTCGGCCATCCGGCGATCTATCTCTCCGGCGGCGGCGTCGCCAACGCCTCGTTCGGGCTGCCCGATCTGGGCATGACCACCATGAACGACGTGGTCGAGGACGCCCACCGGATCACCGGAGCCACCGACGTGCCGCTGCTGGTCGACATCGATACCGGCTGGGGCGGGGCCTTCAACATTGCCCGCACCATCAAGGAGATGGGTCGCGCCGGGGTGGCGGCGGTGCACATCGAGGACCAGGTGGCGCAGAAGCGCTGCGGCCACCGGCCCAACAAGGCGATCGTCTCGCAGCAGGAAATGGTCGATCGCATCAAGGCCGCCGCGGATGCCCGGCTCGACCCCGACTTCTACCTGATCGCGCGCACCGATGCCTTCCAGAAGGAGGGCCTGGAAGCGGCCGTCGCCCGTGCCAACGCCTGTGTCGAGGCCGGCGCCGATGCGATCTTCGCCGAGGCGGTGCACAGTCTCGATGACTACCGCGCGTTCTGCGAGGGCGTCGAGGCGCCGATTCTCGCCAACATCACTGAATTCGGCGCCACGCCGCTGTTCACCCAGACCGAGTTGGGCGAGGTGGGCTGCCGGATGGTGCTCTATCCGTTGTCGGCGTTTCGCGCCATGAACGCCGCCGCGCTCAAGGTCTATCGCAGCATTCACCAGCAGGGCCATCAGCACGACGTGGTCGAGCTGATGCAGACCCGCGACGAGCTCTACGATTTCCTCGACTACCATGCCTTCGAGAACAAGCTCGATGAGTTGTTCGATCAGGAGCAATGAAGACTGGTACGGCTTGCCGGCGATAAGCCTGCGCGAGGGCGCTGTAAATCCTTCCTTGGAAGCTACTTTTGCCATCCATGGCAAAAGACCCTCGCTCCGCCTTGTCCCCGGCACCGTTATCTAAACATAAGCGGCGAAGCTAAAATCCACGCCAAGGAGACACATTATGGCAGAGAAGACGCCTAACAGCGCCGGCCTGCGCGGCCAGAGCGCCGGCAGCACCGCGCTGTGTACCGTCGGCAAGGAAGGCTCGGGGCTGACCTACCGCGGTTACGACATCCACGACCTGGCCGAGCATGCGCGCTTCGAGGAAGTCGCCTACCTGCTGCTCAAGGGCAAGCTGCCGACCCAGGCCGAGCTCGATGCCTACGTCGCCAGGCTCAAGACGCTGCGCGGCCTGCCCGATGCGCTCAAGGCGGTGCTCGAACAGATCCCCGCCGGCGCCCATCCGATGGACGTGATGCGCACCGGTGCCTCGATGCTCGGCAATCTTGAGACCGAGCAGCACTTCGACGAGCAGCAGGACCAGTCCGATCGCATGCTCGCGGCGTTCCCCTCGATCATCAACTACTGGTACCGCTATTCGCACGATAACGTGCGCATCGACACCGAGACCGACGATGAGTCCGTTGGTGGCCACTTCCTGCACCTGCTGCACGGCAAGCCGGCCTCCGAGCTGCACGCGCGGGTCATGAACGTCTCGCTGATTCTCTATGCCGAGCACGAGTTCAATGCCTCGACGTTCACCGCGCGGGTCTGCGCCTCGACGCTCTCGGACATCCATAGCTGCGTGACCGGGGCGATCGGCTCGCTGCGCGGACCGCTGCACGGCGGCGCCAACGAGGCGGCGATGGCGATGATCGAAGACTGGCAGTCGCCCGACGAGGCCGAGCGCGAGATCCTCGCCATGCTCTCCCGCCGCGACAAGATCATGGGCTTCGGCCATGCGATCTATCGCGAGTCCGATCCGCGCAACGCGATCATCAAGCAGTGGTCCAGGAAGCTCTCCGAGGATGTCGGCGATACGCGCCTCTACCCGGTATCGGAGCGTGTCGAGGAAGTCATGTGGCGCGAGAAGAAGCTGTTCTGCAACGCCGATTTCTTCCACGCCAGCGCCTATCACTTCATGGGCATCCCCACCAAGCTGTTCACCCCGATCTTCGTCTGTTCGCGGCTGACCGGCTGGTGCGCCCACGTCTTCGAACAGCGCGAGAACAACCGCATCATCCGCCCCAATGCGGACTACACCGGGCCGGAAAAGCAGCAATGGGTGCCGATCGAGCAGCGTAGCTGAGGTGGCCTACGCGCGGGTTTAGTGGGAGCGAATTTATTCGCGATTGGAAGCCGAAACCCATCGGGAACAAGTTCCCTCCCACAAGGCCAACGGCTGCCACGGCCAAGCCGTTATAAGTAACAATTCAAGGAAACGCCATGAGCGCCAACGTCGAACAGAATCAGCGTCCCGATTACGACCCCGAACTACAAAAGATCGCCGATTATGTGCTCGGCTACCGCATCGACAGTCAGGAAGCCCTGGATACCGCCCGCAACTGCCTGATGGATACCCTGGGCTGCGGCCTTCTCGCGCTGCGCTTTCCCGAGTGCACCAAGCACCTGGGGCCGCTGGTGGAAGGCACCGTGGTGCCGCACGGCGCGCGGGTGCCGGGCACCCAGCTGCGCCTCGACCCGGTCAAGGCGGCCTGGGACATCGGCGCGATCATCCGCTGGCTGGACTACAACGACACCTGGCTGGCCGCCGAGTGGGGCCATCCGTCGGATAACCTGGGGGCGATCCTGGCCGTCGCCGATCACCTCTCGCAGCAGCGCGTGGCGCGTGGTGCGGCACCGTTGACCATGCGCGACGTGCTCGAGGCGATGATCATGGCCCACGAGATCCAGGGCGTGCTGGCGCTGGAAAACTCCTTCAATCGCGTCGGGCTCGATCATGTGGTGCTGGTCAAGGTCGCTTCCACCGCGGTGGTCGCCAAGCTGATGGGCGCCGATCGCGAGCAGCTGCTCGCGGCGCTGTCGCACGCTTTCGTCGACGGCCAGTCGCTGCGCACCTATCGCCACGCCCCCAATGCCGGCTCGCGCAAGTCATGGGCGGCGGGCGACGCCACTTCCCGGGCGGTGCGCCTGGCGGATATCGCCATGCGCGGCGAGATGGGCATTCCGGGCGTGCTCAGCGCGCCGCAGTGGGGCTTCTACGATGTGCTGTTCGCCAAGACCAACAAGGACCAGCAGGTCAAGCCCGAGGATCAGCGGCGCTTCAAGGTGTCGCAGGAGTACGGCAGCTACGTGATGGAGAGCGTACTGTTCAAGATCTCCTTCCCCGCCGAGTTCCACTCGCAGACCGCCTGCGAGGCGGCGGTGCGGCTGCATCCGCAGGTCAAGGATCGTCTCGGCGAGATCGACAAGATCGTCATCACCACCCACGAGTCGGCGATCCGCATCATCTCCAAGGTCGGCGAGCTGGCCAATCCGGCCGACCGCGATCATTGCCTGCAGTACATGACCGCGGTGCCGCTGGCGTTCGGCAACCTGATCGCCGAGCACTACGAGGACAGCTTCCACGCCGACAACCCGATCATCGACGAGTTGCGCGCCAAGATGGTGATCGAGGAGGACGAACGCTACAGCCGCGAATACCTGGAGGCCGACAAGCGCTCGATCGCCAATGCGCTGCAGGTGTTCTTCACCGATGGCAGCAAGACCGAGCGTATCGCCATCGACTATCCGGTCGGCCATCGTCGGCGCCGTGAGGAGGGCATCCCGCTGCTCGAGGCCAAGTTCAAGGCCAACCTGGCGACGCGCTTCCCGGCCGCGCGCAGCGAGCGGATCTTCGCGCTGTGCAAGGATCAGGCGCGACTCGAGAGCACCGCCGTGGATGCGTTCATGGATCTGTTCGTGATCTGAGCGCAACCGAGGGGGCGACTGCCCCCTCGGCGTGTTCTGCCAAGCTCTATCGGGAACAAGTTCCCTCCGCACTCCACCGCTCGGACCATGAGCTTGTTAGCCGTTGCTCTACGCCTCCTTGTGGAGTGAGTAAAAAAGGAATAATTTGTACTCATGGATGAGTTTGAATTCGACGCAGTAAAAAGCCAAGCCAATCTGGAAAAGCACGGTGTTGATTTCGAGACTGCTCAAACGCTTTGGACAGAAGGCCGTATTCGTCTGATTTCAGTCAGGCGTTCCCGCCGGAAGGAGGTTGAGCTCTATGAAAGCTAAAGACTTCGATAAAAAATTTGAGGAAGACCAGGAAGATATTGTTACCGACCTGGAGCTGTCCTCGGCTCGCCGCGTTAACCAGGAACAAAAGCGAATTAACGTCGATTTTCCGGCTTGGGTCGTGGAATCGTTGGATCGTGAGGCCGCTCGCATTGGCGTTACCCGCCAATCGATCATCAAGGTGTGGCTGGTGGAGCGCCTTCAAGCAGAATCTGCTAACAAGCCACTCAGCGGTGCGCCGCAGGCGGCGCACATTAGCGAGCGTTAGATTGCGTCCCCCATGGGGGCGAACTTGTTCGCGATTCTGTTTTAGAAATCCGCAAGCGGTTCAGCGGTTATCGCCGCCGCGCTCCAGCTTGTCGATCAGCGCATCCAGGTCGGCTTCGTCCATCGCCGGTTCGCCGACGATGCGATGCGATTCGTCGGCCCAGGCGCCGAGATCGATCAGCCGGCAGCGCTGGGAACAGAACGGCCGGTAGGGGTTGTCGCTGATCCATTCGACGCTCTTGCGGCATTGCGGGCAGGCGACTTGCAGCGGGCGGTCGTTCGCCGCGTCGTTGCGGGAGGCGTTGTTGCGTGAATCCTGAGTCATGATGGGTCACCGGATGGGCGGGTGAATGGTGCGGTGAGTTGGCGATAAAGGGCGTCGAGCCGTGCGACCTGGACGGCGAGCGCGTCGAGATCGCCGCCATTGTCGATCACGTCGTCGGCCTTGGCCAGACGCTCGTCGCGGGACATCTGTGCGGCGACGATGGCGCGGGCCTGGGCGTCGTCGACGTCGTCGCGCGCGGTAGTGCGGGCCAGTTGCAGCGCCTCGGGCACGTCGATCACCAGGCGGCGGTCGACCAGCCGATGCTGTCCCGACTCGAACAGCAGCGGCGAGACCAGCAGGTGATAGGGCGCGCCGCTTTTGCGCATGCGCGCAAGGTGCGTCAGCAGGCGCTCGCGAACCCGCGGATGGGTCACCGATTCCAGCCAGGCGCGCTCCTCGGGCTTGGCGAACACGATGGCGCGCAGCCGGCGCCGGTCGAGCCGGCCGTCGGCGTCGAGCACCTGCTCGCCGAAATGCGCGGCGATCTCGGCCAGCGCCGGCTCGCCGGGCGCGACGATCTCGCGGGCCACGTCGTCGGCATCGACCCAGGGCACGCCGTGGGCGGCGAAGGCCTGGGCGACGGCGTTCTTGCCGGCGGCGATACCGCCGGTCACACCGATGGTCAGGAGGCGATTCACGCTCAGTCCTTCATAGCTAAGGTCGGAATGTGCTCAGCCTAGCAACAGCGACCGATAGGCCGCCATCAACGGCGCGCCATACAGCAGCGCGATCCAGCCGGCCAACGCCAGGAAGGGGCCGAAGGGCAGCGGCATGCCGCGCAGCCGGGGAATCGTCAGTTGCACGATCGAGCCGATCACCGCGCCGACCCCGGCGGACAGGATCAACAGCAGCGGCAGCAGCGGCCAGCCCAGCCAGGCGCCCAGCGCGGCGAGCAGCTTGAAGTCGCCGTAGCCCATGCCCTCCTTGCCGGTGATCAGCTTGAACAGCCAGTAGAAGGCCCACAGCACCAGGTAGCCGGCGACGGCGCCGATCACCGCGCTGGGCAGTTGCCAGGGCTGAAAGAATAACTGGTACAGAAGCCCCGCCCAGAGTAGCGGCAGGGTCAGCACGTCCGGCAACAGCTGGGTGCGCAGGTCGATCACCGCCAACGCGAGCAGGGTCAGGCAGGCGCCGATCAGCGCCAGGCTGGCCAGCGTGGCGCCGTGCAGGGCGACCACCGCCACCGCCAGCACGCCGCCGGCCAGCTCGATCAGCGGATAGCGCGCGCTGATCGGCTGGCTGCAGTGAGCGCAGCGTCCGCGGCGCTTGAGATAGCCGAGCAGCGGGATGTTGTCGTGCCAGGCGATCTTTGCGGCGCAATTGGGGCAGTGCGAGCCCGGCATGGCCAGGTTGACCTTCGGCAGCTCGGCGACCTTGGGATCGACGTCCATCTCGAGCGCCGCGCGGGCTTCCTCGTGCCACTGACGCATCAGCATCGCCGGCAGCCGGGCGATCACCACATTGACGAACGAGCCCAGAAATAGCCCGAGCATCGCGACCAGCGGCCATAACAGCAAAGGCGGGAAATCGGCCGGCAAGGGAGACTCCTTCTAATCGTCGGCAGGCATCGGCGCCAGACGGTACCATAGCCGTGCATTGCTGACATGGCTGAGGTGCGTCACGAGCGAAGGCGAGACAAGGCGACATTCACCGAGGCCGCGGAGTTTAGCAGCGCTAAATGAGCATGCCGAGGTGAATGTCAACGCCGTATCGTCGAGCGCAGTAGCACCTGCTCAAATGGCGTTGCCCAACTCGAAGATCGGCAAATACATCGACACCACCAGGCCGCCGACCAGCACCCCCAATACCACGATGATGAACGGCTCGAGCAGCGAGGTCAGGGCGTCGACCTTGTTGTCGACCTCTTCCTCGTAGAAGTCGGCGACCTTGTTGAGCATGGTGTCCATCGAGCCGGCTTCCTCGCCGATGCTGACCATCTGCACCGCCAGCGTCGGGAACAGGTTGCCGGTGCGCATCGCGAAGTGCAGTTGCTGGCCGTTGGAGACGTCGTCGCGAATGCGCAGGATGGCGCGCTCGTAGACGTAGTTGCCGGTCGCCCCGGAGGCGGTCTCCAGCGACTCGACCAGCGGCACGCCGGCCGAGAAGGTGGTCGACAGGGTGCGCGAATAGCGCGCCACCGCCGACTTGTCGAGGATGTCGCCGATCACCGGCAGCTTGAGCGCGAGCTTGTGAACCCGATAGGCGAACGCCGGCGAGCGCCTGGTGCCCTGGACGAGAGCGACGATCGCCGCGGCGACGACCGCCAGCCCGGGCAGCCAATAGGCCTGGGCGAATTCCGAAAGCGTGATGGTCATGCGCGTCATCGCCGGCAGTTCGGCGCCGAAGCCGGCGAACAGGCTTTCGAACTGGGGCACCACCTTGACCAGCAGCAGCGCGGTGACGCCGACGCCCACCGCGAGCACCGCAACCGGGTAGTACAGCGCCTTGCGTACCCGCGACTTGAGCGATTCGACCTTTTCCTTGTAGCTCGCCACCCGTTCGAGCATGCGATCCAGCGCGCCGGACTGCTCGCCGGCGTCGACCATGTTGACGAACAGCCGGTCGAAGTGGCGCGGGTGCTGGCGTAGCGCGTCGGAGAAACTCGAGCCGGCGGCCACCTCGTCGGCGAGCTTCTGCACCAGGTTGCGCATCGCCGGGTTCTTGAGGCTCTCGGTGACCACGTTGAAGGCCTGCAGCACCGGCACCCCGGCGCGGATCATGGTTGCCATCTGGCGCGAGAACAGCATCACGTCGCGGGCCTTGATGCGCCCGCCGCCGCCGAACAGGCTGCTTTTCTTGCGGATGCTCGAGACGATCACGCCCTGCTTGGCGAGTTCGCGTTCGACCTCGCCGCGCAGGGTCGCGACGATCTCGCCGTCGACCACCTGGCCACGGCTGTTCTTGCCCTTCCAGCGCCAGCGGTAGAGCTGGGTCTTTTCACGGCCGTCGCGCGCCTTGCGGGACTGCGGGCGCCTGGTGGCGGTGCTTGAGGTAGTAGCCATTGTCGGTTCCCTGCGCCGATTGCGGCGCCCGTGCGTTTATTGGTTATCGGCCGCGCTGACGCGGTCTTGATAGGCGTCCTCTACGGAGCGCTTCAGTCCTTGGTGACGCGGTTGACCTCCTCGAGGCTGGTCAGGCCCTCGAGGACTTTCTGCAGGCCGCTGCGGCGCAAATCGGGGTAGCCCTCCTGGCGAGCGGCCTCGTCGATGTCCATGGCGTTGGCTTCCTGCATGATCAGTCGGCCGATCTTGGTGCGAATCGGCACTACCTCGTAGATGCCCAGCCGGCCCTGGTAGCCCAGCGTGCACTGGTTGCAGCCCGCCGGCTGATAGATCGTCGCGCCGGCGAGCTCATCGTCGCTGAAGCCTTCCTCGTGCAGCGCCTGGCGGGGGATGTCGGCGGGCTTCTTGCAGTGGCTGCACAGCTTGCGGACCAGCCGCTGGGCGATGATCAGCGACACCGAGCTTGCGATGTTGAACGGCGCGATGCCCATGTTGCGTAGCCGGGCCAGGGTTTCCGCCGCCGAATTGGTGTGCAGCGTGGAGAGCACCAGGTGGCCGGTCTGCGAGGCCTTGACGGCGATCTCGGCGGTTTCCAGGTCGCGGATCTCGCCGACCATCACCACGTCGGGGTCCTGGCGCAGGAAGGCGCGCAGGGCGGTGGCGAAGTCGAGGCCGATCTTGGGCTGCACGTTGACCTGATTGACGCCCTGCAGCTTGATCTCCACCGGGTCCTCGGCGGTGGAGATGTTGCGCTCGGCGGTATTGAGGATGTTCAGGCCGGTGTAGAGCGTCACCGTCTTGCCGCTGCCGGTGGGGCCGGTGACCAGGATCATCCCCTGCGGCTGGGCCAGGGTGTGCTCGTAGATCGCCTTCTGCCGGGGGGTGAAGCCCAGCGCGTCGATCCCCAGCTGGGCCGAGGCGGGGTCGAGCAGGCGCAGGACGATCTTCTCGCCGTAGACGGTGGGCAGCGAGTTGACGCGGAAGTCGATCGAGCGGTTCTTGGACAGGCGCAGCTTGATCGCGCCGTCCTGGGGCAGGCGGCGCTCGGAGATATCGAGCCTGGCCATCACCTTGAGGCGCGCGGCGATGCGGGTGCGCATGTTGAAGGGCGGACGCGCGACCTCGTGCAGGATGCCGTCGATGCGCAGACGAATCCGGTAGCTGGTCTCGTAGGGCTCGAAGTGGATGTCCGAGGCGCCGCGGCGAATGGCGTCGAGCAGCAGCTTGTTGACGTACTTGACCACCGGGGCATCGTCGCCGGAGGCGGTGATGCCGGTCTCGGCGCCTTCGTCGAGGGGCTGCTCGCCGTACTCCAGGCCATCCAGGCCCTCCTCGTCGCCGAGCGCCTCGAGCATGGTGTCGGCATCGCCCTGCGCCAGGTAGCTCTCCACCGCCGGCTCGAGCTGGTCGATGGGGGCCAGCACGCCCTCGACCGACAGCCCGGTGGCGAACTGCAACTCGTCGAGCGTCGCCAGCGACGAGGGGTAGGGCACCGCCACGGTCAGCCGATGGCCGACGCGAATCAGCGGCAGGATGCAGTGGCGGCGCAGCACCTGGTCGGGCATGTCGCGATGCGGCGGCAATATCTCCTTGCGCAGCGCGTCGAGATCGACGATCGGCAGGCCGTATTCGTGGGCCGCGGCCTGGGTCGCCTCGCGGGCCGGCACCAGGCCGCTGTCGATGACGTGCTTGAGCAGCGAGGTTTCATTGGCGCGGGCTTCTTCCTCCGCCCGGTGCATCGCCGCCTCGCTGACCAGCCCCTCGGCGATCAGCCGCCGGGAGAGGCCGCGCAATCCGTCCGAGTGCCCCGCCGAGGCGCGGGCCAGGGTGGAGTCGATGGTCGGCGCGTCGTCCGCCGGTGCATCCGGCGTGTCGGCGGTATCGGGGGCGTAGGGGGGCTGATAGGAAGACATGGCCTCGGGCGTTCTGCCTCTCGTTGCGATCGCGTTCCTGCGTGGGGCGCGTGCCAGTCATGTTACTGACCCAAGCTCCCATCCGATACGGTACTCCCGGCAGGGCATTTCTGGTGTAAAATAATGTAGTCTATTTCAGCGTCGGTAGTGCAGGCCTGCCATCGCAGGCATGACGTCCGTCATGGGCGTGCAGGCGATCGCCTCATGCCGCGTTGACATCTCAGGGTCCACGATGCCGCCCGGGCTGTGATAGCGTCGGACAGCGTCGGCAACGGGCCGACACGGTACGCATGGAATTCGAGGGAGCTGGAAATGACGAAAACGATGACCCGGACGGCCCGGGCGCAGGGCGGTTTTACGCTGATCGAGTTGCTGGTGGTTGTAGCTATTATTGGGGTTTTGGCAGCGATTGCTGTCCCTCAATACCAGAATTATGTTGAGCGATCAGAGGCGTCGGCTGGCTATTCGACTATCAGGTCGTTACAAACTCCTTACGATGCAGCTATATTTTCTTCAGATACGATTACGGATGTCACCGACCTTGGCATGCAGTCAGATGCAAGTTCTCTGGGTAAAGCGTCAGTATCTCAGGCTGATGGAACCCTGACTTTTACCTTTAATGACAGCGCTGTTTTGCCGGCCAATTCAACAGTAACTCTTACGCGTGACGCTGACGGGGTGTGGACCTGTACTACCGCCAATATTCCGGATCAGGCGATTCCAAATAACTGCTCTGATGAGGCTCCCTAATTCTTAAGAGTTGAAAAAATCTTATGGGCTGCTCGGGATTGCGAGCAGCTCATAAGTTTTAATGTTAATAAAGCGCCTTCTCCTCACTCACCACTTCCTTCAGCAACTCCAGAAATAGCTTGTCCGCTTCCGAATAAGACTCTGGATCGTCCGGAATATGAATGCTGGTGGTGTCGCTGATCTCGTTGGCGATCTGCGCCAGGGCCGCCGGGCCGCTGTCCTGATCCAGGCGCTGGCGGGCGATGACGAGCGACTGCTCGAGGATCGCCGGGTCCTGCAGCAGCTTCTTGATGAAATCCCGCAGTTCGTTGATGACACGGACTTTCTGCATTTCCGAGCTGGCCATGTCTGCCTCTCCACCGTTTGATGACTGCGATGTGACTGGCTGAAACAACATGCCGTGAACGATAGCATGGCCGCGCCGCGCGCGTCAGCGGGCTGGGGCCGATGCTGGACAGGAGGCGTCTGGGTCGTGAGGGGGTGGTTTCTATCTCGTGTGACTTTTTGTTACCAGTGGGTCGATGGCTGGCTTACACTGTCTCGCTAAGCGCTCACTTCGGCGCTGGATGAAACCGGCCGGGTAGTTGGCTCGTATAGGGTAAAGGGAAGCGTGGCACCCGGGACGGTGCCATGCCCCGGTCGCCGAACGCCGCAACCGGCCGAATAGCGGATAGCCAAGAGGAAGTCATGTACGTCAAACGCAATGCGCACGGAGATATTGAACTAGTCAGCCGGCACCTGACGCCGGACTGCACCGAGTACCTGGCCGCCGATGCCAAGGACTGGCGTGCGTTTCTGGCCGAAGAGAGCGGCCCGCGAACGCAGTGGCACGAGTCCGACCAGCAATTCATCCGCGTGCTCGAGGATCTGATCGAGGCGCTGATCGAAAGCGGCACGCTGGATATCGCCAAGCTGCCCGAAGCGGCGCGCAGCAAACTGGCCGACCGGCGGTTGATGCGCTACCAGCAGCAGGTCGACAAGGCGCAGATCGAACTGCGCTATTTTGAAGACCAGCATGAAGAGCATTGAAGCTAGTCCGAAGAGCGCTGAAGCTAGTCCGACCGCCGGCCCGCGAACAGGAAAAATTGCGCTATAGTTGCGGCCCGTTGCCGGATACCAATATCGGGAACGCAAGGCCGAAAACGCAAGGGAACGATTTCAATGGCTTCGATTGCAGTGCCGCACCTGGTGTCAGCGCGCTGGGCGCCGGTGCTCAAGGTGCTGGCCATGCTCTGGCTGGTACTGGCCGCCTTCATGGTGGTGCCGTGGCTGGTGCTGATTGCCGAGCGCGATGGCGATGCGCGGGCCTTCGCACTGTCGCTGGCGATCGTGATGGGCGCGGTGGCGGTCGCGCTGCTGTTGACCTGGCGTGTCGAGATCGAGCTCAGGCCGCGTCAGATGTTCGTGCTGACCACGCTGAGCTGGGTGACGGTCAGTGGCTTCGCCAGTCTGCCGTTGATTCTCGGCGCGCCGCAACTGTCGCTCGCCGATGCGGTCTTCGAGTCGGTCTCGGCGGTCACCACCACCGGTTCGACGGTGCTGGTGGGCATCGAGCGGCTGTCCGACGGGCTCAAGCTATGGCGCGGCATGATGCAGTGGCTGGGCGGTGTCGGCATCATCGTCATGGCGATCGCCATCCTGCCGTTTCTCAAGGTCGGCGGCATGCGGCTGTTCCACACCGAATCCTCGGACTGGTCGGACAAGGTGATGCCGCGCACCGGCGGCATCGCCAAGGCGACCATGACGGTGTACGTGGGCCTGACCGGACTGGCGGTGGTGAGCTACTGGCTGGCGGGCATGCTGCCGCTGGATGCGGTGGTGCTGGGCATGACCTCGCTGTCCACCGGCGGCTTTGCCAACTCCGATGCCTCGTTCGGCGCTTATGCCGAGAAGCCGCTGCTGCTGTGGCTGGGGTCGTTGTTCATGCTCAGCGGTGCGCTGCCGTTCGTGCTGTATATCCGCAGCATGCGCGGCGCGCCTTCGGCATTGTGGTGCGACCAGCAGGTGCGCGGCATGCTGATGTTGCTGACGCTGGCGATCGTCATGCTGACGATCTATCGCGTCATGAGCGGCACGCCGGCCTTCGAGGCGCTGACTCAGGTGGCTTTCAACGTGATCTCGGTGGTCACCACCACCGGGTACGCCGCGGACGATTACACCCTCTGGGGCGGGCTGGCGATCGTGGCGTTCTTCTATCTGACCTTCGTCGGCGGCTGCAGCGGGTCGACCAGCGGCGGGATGAAGATATTCCGTTTCCAGATCGCGCTGCTGATGCTGCGCAACCAGCTGCGCTTTCTGATTCACGGCAACGGGGTGTTCGCCCAGCGCTACAACGCCAGCCTGCTCAGCGACGAGATCGTGCGCGGGGTGGTGGCGTTTTCGTTCTTCTTCTTTCTGACCGTGGCGGCATTGGCGCTGGCGCTGGCGGCGCTGGGGCTCGATCTGGTCACCGCGCTGTCCGGCGCGGCCACTGCGGTGGCCAACGTCGGTCCGGGGCTGGGCGACGTGATCGGCCCGGCCGGCAACTTCTCGAGCCTGCCCGATGCCGCCAAGTGGCTGCTCAGCGTGGGCATGCTGATGGGCCGGCTGGAGATCTTGACGGTGTTAGTGCTGCTGACGCCGATGTTCTGGCGGAAATAGGAGGGAAGAATGGCGCTGCGCGCCTTGAAGAAGTAAGAAAAAAGAAGAACGGCGCTACGCGCCTTGAGGCGTTGTTATCTTCTCTCTTCAGCCCGCAGGGCTCTTCCATCTTCAGCCTTTAATTCGCCCGGCGCGATTGAGAATCGGGTTGGCGTATTGCGCCAGCCACCAGTCGCGCAACTCCTCGGGTACGCCCGCCAGGCGCGCGGCAAAGCGCGTGCGGTCGGCCTCGGTGACTTCGCTCAAGTCGAGCAGCTCGGGGGCCTGGCCGGTGGCCTCCAGCGCCAGCTGATGGCTGGGAAAGGTGTGGTAGTTGCCGAGTACCTGACGGTCGATCTCGGCGGCGACCTGCTCTGGGGTCTCGAAGTCGGCGCTCAGCGGCTCGCCGAAGCTCAGCCGGATGCGCCCCTTGGCGCCGGTGATGCCGGCGACGATCGAGCGGATGTCCTCGAACTCGACCTTCTCATAGCGGCCCTGGGTGTGCACGGCGTGCAGCTCGCGAGCCTTCTGGGTATCGCAGGGATCGTATTCGTAGCTGATCGACACCGGCACCATGCGCAATTCGCGGATCGCGTCGCCGAGGCTGGCGCTCTTGTCGTGCTGACGGTGGGCCATGGTCAGCATCTTGATGATCGCCGGGTCGGCGCGGTCAATGCCGTCCTTGGCGCGGCCTTCGCGCTGGGCCATCCACACCGGATGATTGTCTCGGGTGATCGAATGGCGAATGTAGCCGGACAGCGCCTGGTAGGCGGCCAGCATGGCGCGCTTGCCGCGGGCCGAACGCGGCACGATGAAGCTCTTGTTGAGCCGCATCAGGTCGGTGACGAACGGCTTTTGCAGCAGGTTGTCGCCGATCGCGATGCGCACCGTGTCGCGCCCGGCCTGGTACAGCGCATAGTTGACGAAGGCCGGGTCGAGGGCGATGTCGCGGTGATTGCCGATGAACAGGTAGCCGCGCTGGGGGTCGAGCTTGTCCAGGCCCTCGACCTCGAAGGCGTCGGTGCTGGTGGCGAGCATGCGCCGCATGTAATAGGCGATGTGGTTCTGGAAGTCGCGCACGCTTGTCACGCCGCGCATCTGGCGTTGCAGCTTGTAGCCGGCCAGCGCGCGGGCCAGCCAGGGGGCGTGGCGCGACAGCCGTGGCAGGCGATAACGGGTGATGGCGTCGAGGAACTCGCGGTCGTGGGCGAGACGATCGAGCACCGCGGGGACTTCCGCGTCGTAATAGGGGCGGATGCTGTCGAAATTGTCCGCTGAAGGCTTCTGGGTCATGGCGTCGGCGCGGCGGGGTTGGCTTCGCCACCCAGCCAGTCGATGAGTTGTTCGATGGCGTTGCTGAGTACCTGGGTCATCAGCGCGAAATCGGCTTCCAGGCGCAGTGTCGGGTCGTCGTCGTCCTCGACCTGGGCGGCCTCGTCGAGCACGGCGTCGGCGAAGCGTAGCGACTTGATCGCCAGGTCGTCGTGAAGCACCAGCGACACCGCCTCGTCGATGGTCAGCGCCAGCCGCGTGGCCTGACGGCCGGTGGCGAGAACGGTCTGGATCTCCTCGCCGTCGAGATCGACCTGGCGACCGCGCAGCACGCTCTCGTCGCCGCTGGTGGCCTTGAGTTCGACCTGATCGCCGAGCTCGAGCGCGGCGGGGCGATTGTCGGGCTGGGTCAGCCACTCGGTCATCGCCCGGGTCGGCGTCGTCCTGGTCGCCAGCGGCGTGACCTTGAGGCTGCCCAATGTCTGGCGCAGCAGGTCGAGGATATCTTCGGTGCGCGCACGGCTCGAGGCGTTGACGCCGATCAGCTGGCGCTTTGTATCCCACCACAGGTCGAAGCGCTGGGTGCGCACGAAGGCGCGCGGCAGGAATTCTTCATAGACCTGTTCCTTGAGCGCCTGCTTCTCCTGGCGACGCAGCGGGCGGCCTTCATGGGCTTCCTGCTCGGCGGCGCGGGAGTCGACTTCCTCGCGGACCACCGAGGCCGGCAGCAGGCGCTCCTGGCGCAGCGCCGAGAGCAGGCGGTGGCCGTGAAGCTCGTGCTGCAGTTGCTCGCCGGCGCGTCCCGCGGGTGCGCTCCAGCCCAACCGCCGGGCCTCGCTGCCGCCCAGCGGCCGAAAGGCCTGGGCGTCGAGCGCGGTGGTCATCTCGTCGCTTGTGAGCGGCGGGGCGTCATGCACGCGATAGAGGTGCAAGTGCTTGAACCACATGGTGTCGTTCCGTTGCAAAAGGGGCACATTATGGCTAATCGTCCCGCCGGGTGCCATAGCTCGAGCGACTTCGGTTGGCTCGTCCGTTTGGTTGAGAGTAGTTTTAAACTCTCGTTTGATAGCCAGCCGGGGGCTGGTTAGAATCGAGGCGGCCCAAGCTCATCGCCATTCTCTTATCTCAGGAAACGCTGAATAAATAGGCGAGCGGGCTAGGCGCCCCCAAGTGAAGCGCAAGGCGTACGGAGCACAGGAACCGGAGCATATGGGTTATATGTGAGGATTCCGCCCGGGCTGGCGTGCCAGCACCGCACAACGCAGCGATTTGCCCGCGCAGACATTTATGCAGTTTTCCTCATGCCAAGGATCGCTCGCCATGGACCCCAAAATCGCCCGTTCCACGCTGCGCGTGCGCGGCTTTCATCTCGACGGCTATGCCCACGTCAATAACGCCCGCTACCTGGAGTTTCTCGAGGAGGGGCGCTGGGCGTATTTCGAGCAGCAGTTCGACCTTGCGGCGCTGTTCAATCAGGGCCTGGCCGCGGTCGCCGTCAATCTCAACATCAATTATCGCCGCGCCGCGGTGATCCACGATGAGCTGGAGATACTGACGTCGCTGGCGAGTCTCAACCATCGCAGTGCCGTGATCCACCAGGAGATCAACCGGGTCGGCGACGGCAAGCGCATCGCCGATGCCGACTTTACCTTCGTGCTGCTGGATACCAACACCGGCAAGACCTTGCCGATCGACGGCGAGCTGCGCGCTACCCTGCGCCCCTACGTGCTCGGCGAGCCGCATACGGCTGTCTAGACCGAGGCGCGCAACCGGCGGCGTCAGCGAGCCGACCTCCCCGGCGCTGCCTTAATGGGCCGCGCGATGGTATAATCGCTCGATCGTGTCGCCCCGCGGGGCGCACAGCCTTCGCCTCGTCACCTCATCGGTGCCAGCCGGACGGGAGCGAAGGTTAATCGCTTGCTGTTATGCCAGCGCTTATCAGTCGCAGTGCAAAGGATTCGACGACACATGGGTGACATCGCCAGAGAGATTCTGCCAGTCAATATCGAGGACGAGCTCAAGCAGTCGTACCTCGATTACGCGATGAGCGTGATCATCGGCCGCGCGTTGCCGGACGTGCGCGATGGGCTCAAGCCCGTTCACCGTCGTGTGCTCTACGCCATGCACGAACTGGGCAACGACTGGAACAAGTCCTACAAGAAGTCCGCCCGTGTGGTCGGTGACGTGATCGGTAAGTATCACCCGCATGGCGATAGCGCCGTCTACGACACCATCGTGCGCATGGCCCAGGACTTCTCGATGCGCTACGTGCTGGTCGACGGCCAGGGCAACTTCGGCTCGATCGATGGCGACAGCGCGGCAGCGATGCGTTACACCGAGGTGCGCATGGCGCGGCTTTCCCATGAGCTGCTGGCCGATCTCGAGAAGGACACCGTCGATTGGGTCGACAACTACGACGGCACCGAACGCATTCCCGACGTGCTGCCGACCCGGGTGCCCAACCTGCTGGTCAACGGCGGCTCAGGCATTGCGGTGGGCATGGCGACCAACATTCCGCCGCACAACATGGTCGAGGTGATCAACGGCTGCCTGGCGCTGATCGACGACTACACGCTGACCATCGACGACCTGATGGAGTACATCCCCGGGCCCGATTTTCCCACCGCCGGGATCATCAACGGCAAGGCCGGCATCCTCGACGCCTACCGCACCGGCCGCGGGCGCATCTACGTGCGCGCCCAGTACAGCGTGGAGCACCACGACAAGAGCGGTCGCGATCATATCGTCATCACCGAGCTGCCGTATCAGGTCAACAAGGCGCGGCTGATCGAGAAGATCGCCGAGCTGGTCAAGGACAAGCGCATCGAGGGCATCGCCGAGCTGCGCGACGAGTCCGACAAGGACGGCCTGCGCGTGGTGATCGAGGTCAAGCGCGGCGAGTCCGGCGAGGTGGTGGTCAACAACCTGTTCGCGCATACCCAGCTCGAGACCGTGTTCGGCATCAACATGGTGGCACTGGAAGATGGCCAGCCCAAGACGCTCAACCTCAAGCAGATACTCGAGGCCTTCGTCCGCCACCGCCGCGAGGTGGTGACCCGGCGCACGCTGTTTGAGCTCAAGAAGGCCCGCGAGCGTGGTCACATCCTCGAAGGCCTGGCGGTGGCGATCTCCAACATCGACGAGGTGATCGAGCTGATCAAGGCCTCGCCGAGCGCCGCCGAAGCCAAGGAGAAGCTGCTCGACAAGGCCTGGCAGCCGGGCCAGGTGACCAACATGCTCGAGCGCGCCGGGGCGGTGTCGTGCAAGCCGGAAGGCCTCGAGGAAGGCCTGGGGCTTTCCGGCGACCAGCGCGAATATCGGCTGTCGCCGGCCCAGGCCCAGGCGATCCTCGAGTTGCGCCTGCACCGGCTGACCGGGCTCGAGACCGAGAAGCTGCTCAACGAGTATCTGGGGATTCTCGAGAAGATCGCCGAACTCAGCGCGATCCTGGCCTCCGCCGATCGCCTGCTCGAGGTGATCCGCGAGGAGTTGATCGCGGTGCGCGATCAGTACGGCGACGCGCGCAAGACGCTCATCCAGACCAGCCGACTCGATTTGACCATCGCCGATCTGATCAACGAAGAGGACATGGTGGTCACCATCTCGCGCTCGGGCTATGCCAAGACCCAGCCGATCACCGACTACCAGGCCCAGCGCCGCGGCGGACGCGGCAAGTCGGCGACCGCGATGAAGGACGAGGACGTCATCGAGCACCTGCTGGTGGCCTCGACCCACGACACCGTGCTGCTGTTTTCCAACAAGGGCAAGGTCTACTGGCTCAAGGTCTACGAGATTCCGGCGGCCAGTCGCGGCTCGAGGGGCAAGCCGCTGGTCAATCTGCTGCCGCTGGACGGCGACGAGGCGATCAACGCCATGCTGCCGGTGCGCGAGTATCGCGAGGACAGCTACATCTTCTTCGCCACCGCCAACGGCACTGTCAAGCGCACCACGCTCGACCAGTTCTCGCGGCCGCGTAGCGTGGGGCTGATCGCCATCGATCTGGACGAGGGCGATCGCCTGGTCGGCGCCGCGGTGACCAATGGCGAGGACCACGCCATGCTGCTGTCGTCCAACGGCAAGGCGATCCGCTTCGAGGAAGGCAACGTCCGCGCCATGGGTCGTACCGCGCGCGGCGTGCGCGGCATGCGCCTGCAGGGCGATGCCGAAGTGATCAGCCTGATCATTCCGCGCTCGACGCAGATCGACGACAGCGACCCCAACGACGACGAAAACGCCAGCGCGGACAACGAGGCGATCGAATCGCAGCTCGAGGCCAGTGCTGACGGCAGCGACGAGCAGATCTACATTCTGACCGCCTCGCAGCGCGGCTACGGCAAGCGCACGCGGCTGGAAGCCTTCCCGCTGCGCGGACGCGGCGGCCAGGGCGTGATCGCCATGCAGACCAGCGCGCGCAACGGTGAGCTGGTGTCGGCGATCCAGGTGCACGCCTGCGACGAGATGATGCTGATCACCGATCGCGGCACCTTGGTGCGCACCCGTGTCGAGGAGGTCTCGGCGACCTCGCGCAACACCCAGGGGGTGATGCTGATCCGCCTGGGCGAGGGCGAATCGCTGGTCAAGACCGTGCGCGTCGACGAGCCCAGCGAGGAGCAGGTCGAGGCGGCGATCGAGAGCGAGATTGCACCCGGTGAAGGCGCTGACAGCCAGGCGCTAGCCGAGGATGACGGCGCTGCCGACACCGACGATCTCGGCGACGCTAGCGACGAGCCGGGACCGGAAGAGCCACAGTGAGGCCGGGCCTGGTTCATCCGCGATCGCCGTTTATCGGCGGTCGCTTGGCATAGCTTGCCATGGTTAGTGCGGCCGTTGTAACAGCGCATCAGCTTTTCAGCGAATAGCACTTCAGCGAGAGCACTTCAGCAGAATAAGTTGCGAGAGACGACGCCGATGACACGCCGCTACAACTTCTGTGCCGGGCCGGCCGCGTTGCCCACCCCGGTACTCGAGCGGGCCCGCGAAGAGCTGCTCGACTACCGGGGCCGTGGCCTGTCGGTCATGGAGATGAGTCACCGCAGCCCCGAGTTCACGGCCATCGCCGAGGCCGCCGAGGCCAATCTGCGCACCTTGCTGCGGATCCCCGACAACTATCGGGTGCTGTTCATGCAGGGCGGGGCGACGATGCAGTTTGCCTGTGTGCCGCTCAATCTGCTGGGCGGCGGCGGAACGCCCAACTATCTCGACACCGGCATCTGGTCGGGCAAGGCGATCAAGGAAGCCGACCACCTGGCCGGCTCGCACCTCGCCGCCAGCAGCCGGGCGGGGGGGTATGTCGACGTGCCGGCCAGCGACCGGATCGCGCTGTCCGCGGACGCGGCTTATTTGCATTATTGTCACAACGAAACCATCGGCGGCCTGGCCTACGATTACGTCCCCGACGTGGCGGTGCCGCTGGTCTGCGACATGTCCTCGTCGATTCTCTCGGCGCCGCTCGACGTCTCGCGATTCGGCGTGATCTACGCCGGCGCGCAGAAGAACATCGGCCCGGCCGGGCTGACCCTGGTGATCGTCCGCGACGACCTGCTCGGGCGCGCGCTGCCGCAGACGCCCTCGCTGCTGGACTGGAAGGTCTACGCCGACAACGCTTCGATGATCAATACGCCGCCGACCTACGCCTGGTACCTGGCCGGGCTGGTCTTCGAGTGGCTCAAGGACGACATCGGCGGCCTCGAGGCGATGGCGGCGATCAACCGACGCAAGGCCGCCACGCTGTATGATGCCATCGAGACCAGCGACTTCTACAGCAACCCGATCGCCCCGGCCAACCGTTCGCTCATGAACGTGCCGTTCGTGCTCGCCGACGAGGCGCTCAACGACACCTTCCTCGGCGAGGCCGAGGCGGCGGGGCTGCTCAACTTGAGGGGCCATCGCAGCGTCGGCGGCATGCGCGCCAGCCTCTACAACGCCGTCGGCCAGCAGGCGGTCGAGGCGCTGGTGGCGTTCATGGGCGATTTCGAACAACGTCACGGCTGAACCCAGCCGTAAGCTTGAAGCGGTAAGCTGGAAGTAAAACCAGAAGCGGAACGTTGGCTTCCAGTGCTGTCTCGACCGAGGACTACTGATGAGCGACACCCCTGTCAATCTCGATGCCCTGCGCGAGCGCATCGACGAGATCGATACCCGGATCCTTGAGTTGATCAGCGAGCGCGCCCGGTGCGCGCAACGCGTCGCCCAGGTCAAGACCGCCGACGACCCTCAGGCGGTGTTCTACCGTCCCGAGCGCGAGGCCCAGGTGCTTAGACGCATCATGGCGCTCAACCCCGGCCCGCTGGACGCCGAGGAGATGGCCCGGTTGTTTCGCGAGATCATGTCCGCCTGCCTGGCGCTGGAGCAGCCGGTCAAGGTCGCCTACCTGGGCCCCGAGGGCACCTTTACCCAGCAGGCCGCGCTCAAGCATTTCGGCGAGAGTGCCGTGAGCCTGCCGATGGCGGCGATCGACGAGGTCTTCCGCGAGGTCGAGGCGGGTGCGGTCAACTACGGCGTGGTGCCGGTCGAGAACTCCACCGAGGGGGTGGTCAACCACACTCTGGACTCGTTCATGGATTCGTCGCTGCACATCTGTGGCGAGGTCGTGCTGCGCATCCACCATCACCTGCTGATCGCCGGCACTACCCGGCAGGACAAGATCTCGCGCATCTACTCCCATCCGCAATCCTTCGCCCAGTGCCGCAAGTGGCTCGACGCCCATTATCCACAGGCCGAGCGCGTGCCGGTGTCGTCGAACGCCGAGGCCGCGCGGCTGGTCAAGAGCGAATGGCACAGCGCGGCGATCGCCGGCGACATGGCGGCCAAGCTCTATGAACTGGAGCGGGTCGCCGAGAAGATCGAGGATCGTCCCGACAACTCGACGCGCTTTCTGATCATCGGCCATCAGGACGTGCCGATGTGCGGCACCGACAAGACCTCGCTGGTGGTGGCGATGCGTAACCAGCCGGGCGCGCTGCACGACCTGCTCGAACCGTTCCATCGACATCAGATCGACATGACCCGCCTCGAGACCCGGCCGTCGCGCAGCGGGGTGTGGAACTACGTGTTCTTCATCGACTTCAAGGGCCACGTCGACCAGCCCGAGGTCGCCGCGCTGCTCGACGAGGTGCGCCTGCGCGCCGCCGAGATGAAGGTGCTGGGCTCCTACCCGCAGGGGGTGCTTTAGGTGGTGAAACGCAGCCATGCGGTGGCGAAACGCAGCCACGACACGCTGGAGCGAAGCCATGACGGCGCGCGGCAAGTCGCCGAATCGCGGATCCTGATCGTCGGCCTGGGCCTGATCGGCGGCTCGCTGGCCGCGGCACTCAAGGCCGGCGGCTATCGCGGCGAGATCGTCGCCTGCGATCGCGATCCCGACGAAATCGCCCGCGGCATCGCCATGGGCGTAGTCGACGACGGCAGCAGCGAGTTGGCGCCGTGGGTCGAGGCCAGCAGCCTGATCGTGCTGGCGGTGCCGGTGATGGCCATGCAGGGCGTGATGGCCGCGCTGCGCCCGCTGCTCGACGATCAGGTGATCACCGATGTCGGCAGCACCAAGCTGGCGATTCGCACCGCCGCCGAGGCGGTATTCGGCGCGCTGCCGGCGCGCTTCGTGCTCGGCCATCCGATCGCCGGTTCCGAGAAGAGCGGCGTGGCGGCATCCAACCCGACGCTCTATTGCGGTCACAAGGTGATCCTCACTCCCGAGCCCGACAACGACCCGCAGGCGGTGGCGCGGGTGCGCGCGCTGTGGGCGGCGTGCGGCGCCGAGGTGCTGGAGATGGCCGTCGAGCGTCACGATCAGGTGCTGGCGCGGACCAGCCACCTGCCGCACCTGCTGGCCTTCTCGCTGGTCGACAGCCTGGCGCGCCAGGACGAGCGTCTCGAGATCTTCCGCTATGCCGCCGGCGGCTTTCGCGACTTCACGCGGATCGCCGGCAGCGACCCGGTGATGTGGCGCGACGTGTTCACCGCCAACCGCGACGCGGTGCTCGCCGCGCTCGACGATTTCGAGGCCGGCGTGGCGCGGCTGCGCGTGGCGGTCGAGCGCGGCGACGGCGATGCCATGCTGGCGACGCTGGACCGCGCCAGTCATGCTCGGCACTATTTCGACACCCTTTTGAACCAGACGAGATATCAGGCGATGGAACAACGCAACATCCGCTACCGCGTGCAGCCCGGCGGCAGCGTTCGCGGCACGATCCGCGTGCCCGGCGACAAGTCGATCTCGCACCGTTCGATCATGCTCGGTGCGCTGGCCGAAGGCGTGACCCAGGTGCAGGGCTTTCTCGAGGGCGAGGACAGCCTGGCCACGCTGCAGGCGTTCCGCGAGATGGGCGTGGCGATCGAGGGGCCGCACCAGGGTCGCGTGACCATCCATGGGGTCGGCATGCATGGCCTCAAGGCGCCGGTCGGCCCGCTCTACGTGGGCAACGCCGGCACCGCCATGCGGCTGTTCGCCGGGCTGCTGGCGGGTCAGGCCTTCGATACCGAGTTGACCGGCGACGTCTCGCTGACCAGGCGGCCGATGGGCCGCGTGGCCGATCCGCTGCGCGCGATGGGCGCGGTGATCGAGACCGCCGAGGGCGGTCGGCCGCCGCTCAAGATCAAGGGCGGCCAGGCGCTCAAGGGCATCGATTACGCCATGCCGATGGCCAGCGCCCAGGTGAAATCCTGCCTGCTGCTGGCCGGGATGTACGCCGACGGCGAAACCCGGGTGCGCGAGCCGGCGCCGACCCGCGATCATACCGAGCGCATGCTCAATGGTTTCGGTTATCCGGTTTCCCGCGACGGCGATCTCGCCTGGCTCAACGGCGGCGGCACGCTGACCGCCGGGCCGATCGACGTACCCTCGGACATCTCCTCGGCGACGTTCTTCCTGGTCGCCGCGGCGATCACCCCGGGCTCGGATCTGACGCTCGAGCATGTTGGCGTCAATCCCACGCGGATCGGCGTGATCAACATTCTCAAGGCGATGGGCGCCGATCTCGTGCTTTCCAACCAGCATGAGGTGGGCGGCGAGCCGGTGGCCGACATCCGCGTGCGCTACACGCCGCTCAAGGGCATCGAGATTCCCGCCGATCAGGTGCCGCTGGCGATCGACGAGTTCCCGGCGCTGTTCGTTGCCGCGGCCAGCGCCGAGGGCACCACGCGGCTGCGCGGCGCCGAGGAGCTGCGGGTCAAGGAGTCCGACCGACTGCAGGCGATGGCCGACGGCCTGGCCGCGCTGGGCGTCGAGGTCACCCTCTACGCCGACGGCATCGACATCGTCGGTCGTCTGGACGGTCAGGGCGATGACGGCCCCAGCTATGGCGGCGGGCGCATCGACAGCCTCGGCGATCATCGCATCGCCATGGCGTTCAGCGTCGCCGCGCTGCGCGCCCGCGAGGCGATCGTGATCGATGACTGCGCCAACGTGGCGACCTCGTTCCCGGGCTTCATCGAGCTGGCACGCAAGGTTGGATTGGCGCTCGAAGAGCGGGCCGAGGAGGGTGCATGAGCCAGGACGCTTGCGCCGCGGTGCTCGCCATCGACGGCCCCGGCGGGGCTGGCAAGGGCACGGTCAGCCGGCTGATCGCCGAACGCCTGGGCTGGCATCTGCTGGATTCCGGCGCGCTCTACCGACTCACCGCCCAGGCGGCGCTCAAGCACGGCATCGCCCTCGACGACGAGCCGGCGGTGGCGCGCTTGGCCGGGTCGCTGGATGTCGCCTTTCTCGCCGAGGACGGCGCGGCGCGGGTGGTGCTCGAGGGCGAGGACGTCAGCGCGGCGATCCGTACCGAGGCGATGGGCGAATGCGCCTCCCGGGTTGCGGCACTGGCGGCGGTTCGCCAGGCGTTGCTGGCCCGCCAGCGCGACTTTCAGAAGCCGCCCGGGCTGGTCGCCGACGGCCGCGACATGGGCACCGTGGTGTTTCCCGGCGCGGCGCTGAAGATATTTCTCACCGCCTCCGCCGAGGAGCGTGCCCGCCGCCGCCGCCTCCAGTTGCAGGAAGCGGGCGTGGATGCTAGTCTACCGAGTCTTTTAAAAGAGATTCAGGCTCGCGATGCGCGCGACATGCAGCGTGCCGTGGCTCCGCTCAAGCCGGCCGACGATGCCATTGAGCTGGATACCACCGAGCTGTCGATACCGGATGTGGTGGATCACATTCAGAGGCTGCTTGAGGATCGAAGTCTGATCGCCTCGATCTGAAGTGAAGTCCCCGATGCGACGACGCTTCCGGGTGCCCCCGGCAAGATGTAATGACGTGCTCCGGCAACCTGACCCCATGCGACTGAGAGCCGGATCAGGTCGAACCAGCGCCAACATCCCCGGGGATTTGTAAAGTAGGCCCGCACTCGCTGGTGGTGTGGAGAAGGCGACAACCGCCATTACCGTTGATCACGTAGGATGCTCATGAGCGAAAGCTTTGCTGAACTGTTCGAACAGTCCCTCCAGGACATCAACATGGAACCCGGTGCCATCGTCATGGCCACCGTGGTGGACATCGAAGGTGACTGGATTACCGTCAATGCCGGCCTGAAATCCGAAGGCCAGATCCCCGTGGCGCAGTTCCGTAACGATAACGGCGAACTGACCATCGGCATTGGCGACGAAGTCAAGGTTGCACTCGAAGCCGTCGAAGACGGGTTCGGTGAGACGCGTCTGTCCCGCGAGAAGGCCAAGCGTGCCGAAGCCTGGAAAGAGCTGGAAGCCGCCTTCGAGAAGGACGAGATCGTCAAGGGCGTGATCAACGGCAAGGTCAAGGGCGGTTTCACGGTCGACGTGGCTTCCATCCGCGCCTTCCTGCCGGGTTCGCTGGTCGACGTGCGCCCGGTGCGCGACACCACGCACCTCGAGAACAAAGAGCTCGACTTCAAGGTCATCAAGCTCGATCCCAAGCGCAACAACGTGGTCGTTTCCCGCCGTGCCGTACTCGAAGCCGAGAACAGCGCCGAGCGTGAAGCGTTGCTGGCGACCCTGCAGGAAGGCCAGCAGATCCAGGGTATCGTCAAGAACCTCACCGATTATGGCGCGTTCGTCGATCTGGGCGGCGTCGATGGTCTGCTGCACATCACCGACATGGCCTGGAAGCGCATCAAGCATCCGTCCGAGATCGTCGGTGTCGGCGACGAGATCAACGTCAAGGTGCTGAAGTTCGATCGCGAGCGCAACCGCGTGTCGCTGGGCCTCAAGCAGTTGGGCGAAGATCCCTGGGTCAACATCAAGGCGCGTTACCCGGAAGGCACCAAGGTCGACGCGCGCGTCACCAACCTCACCGACTACGGCTGCTTCGCCGAGCTGGAAGAGGGTGTCGAGGGTCTGGTTCACGTCTCCGAAATGGACTGGACCAACAAGAACATCCATCCGTCCAAGGTCGTGCAGGTCGGTGACGACGTTCAGGTCATGGTGCTGGACATCGACGAAGAGCGTCGGCGTATCTCGCTGGGCATCAAGCAGTGCACCACCAACCCGTGGGAAGACTTCAACGCCCGTTACAACAAGGGCGATCGGGTTGCCGGGACCATCAAGTCGATTACCGATTTCGGTATCTTCATCGGTCTGGAAGGCGGCATTGACGGTCTGGTTCACCTGTCCGACATTTCCTGGTCCGAGACCGGCGAAGAGGCGGTGCGCCAGTTCAAGAAGGGTGACGAAGCCGAAGCCGTCATCCTGTCGATCGACCCCGAGCGCGAGCGCATCTCGTTGGGCATCAAGCAGCTCGAGACCGACCCGGTTTCCGAGTTCCTGGCGGTCAACGACAAGGGCTCGATGGTTACCGGTCGTGTCGTCGAAGTCGACGCCAAGGAAGCTCACGTCGAGCTGGCGACCGATGTCATCGGTATCCTCAAGGCCTCCGAGATCAGCGCCGATCGTGTCGAAGACGCGCGTAACGTGCTTAGCGAAGGCGACAGCGTCGAGGCCCGTATTGTCAGTGTCGATCGCAAGAACCGCGGCATCAGCCTGTCGATCAAGGCCAAGGACCAGGCGGACACGCGCCGCAACATGGGCCGCCTGCGCGAGCAGGAAAGCGAGTCCAGCCCGACCACCATCGGCGACCTGATCAAGCAGCAGATGGGTCAGGATTGATCGTCCACTAGTCTCGCAAGACGCAAGACGCAAGACGCAAGACGCAAGATGGCCAGATAAGAGCCGCGACCTTCGGGTCGCGGCTTTTTTATACTCGCTCGTTTAATCCCGCTCGGCGGGTGAGAAGACCGCGTCCACGCCGACACGGTTCAGGGTGGCGGGTCGATATGCGTTTCCAGCGCGCTCAACAGGCCTCTCAATAGCGAAAGCTCCTTGCGGTTGGGCTGGGCGCGGGCGAACAGCGCATGCAGGTGATCCGAGGTCCGCGCATGGGGCTGGTTGAGAAAGCCCGAGCTCTCCATGACGCGCTGCAGGTGCTCGTGGAAGTAGCCAAGCTGTTGCTGGGTCGGCAGCGGGCCGTGGGTTGGCGAGGCCGTGGGCACCGCGTTATCGGCCCGCCGCCAGGCGCCATAGACCTCATGGGCGAGCACCTGGACCGCCTGGGACAGGTTGAGCACGCCATAGTCGGGGTTGGCGGGGATGCTGGCCTGGTGGGTGCAGTGGCGGATTTCGTCGTTGGTCAGGCCGTAGCGCTCGCGACCGAAGACCAGCGCCACCGGGCCCTGCGCGGCATTGGCGATTACCGTACGGGCCATCTCGTCGGGTTCGTCGAAGTGGGGCAACGGCAGGCTGCGCAGGCGCGCGCTGGCACCGATCACCTGCACGCAATCGCCGACCGCCGCTTCAAGGCTGGTGACGACCCGAGCCTGCTCGACCACGTCGCTGGCCCCGGCGGCCAGCCGCGTCGCTTCGGCATCGGGAAAACAGCGCGGATTGACCAGCGTCAGCCGGGTGAGCCCCATGGTCTTCATGGCGCGGGCGCTGGCACCGATATTGCCGGGGTGGAAGGTCTGGACGAGAACGATGCGAATATTGTCGAGCATGCTGGGCGCTTGGTGGCGAAATTCCGTCAGTTTACGCGACGACTCCGGCCGGCACGAGTGCGCTGCGTCGGGGTTGTCCGATAAGGGTGGCGCGGCTAGACTGCGGGCCTTCCAAGGAGCCGTCATGCCGCCGAATTCATCCCGCAACAAGCCGCACGCCAAGCCCGCCGCGACGCTGGTGCCCAACGAGCTGTTGCTGTATTGCCGGCCGGGTTTCGAGAGCGACCTGAGTGCCGAGTTGCAGGCCAGGATCGACGCACTGGATGCCCGGGACGCCGCGGGGCATGCGACAGCCGAGCCGAACGCCGGCCATGTGAGCTGGATAATGGACAATGGCCGGGCCGCCAATGGCCTGCATCGTGAACTGCCGCTCGATGCGCTGGTCTTCGCCCGCCAATCGCTGGTTGCCTTGCCGCCGCTCGGCGGACTCTCTCGCGACGACCGATTGACCCCGATCATCGCGCAGGTCGTGGCCAGCGGCTGGAGTTTCGAGTCGTTGTGGCAGGAGACGCCGGATTCCAACGACGCCAAGGCGCTGGCCGGCTTGATGAAAGCGCTGCAGTGGCCGCTGGAGTCGACGCTGCGCAAGCGCGGTGCGCTGCGGCGCAAGGCCGGCGGGCGGCGTCTGCATCTTTACTGGACGGCCGGCGACGGCGTGCAGTTGGGCATGAGTTTCCCCGGCAACCGCAGTGAGACGCTGGGCGGCATACGCCGGCTGCGCTCCCCCCATGACGCGCCGAGCCGCTCCACGCTCAAGCTGGAGGAAGCCTGGCACGAATTCATCCCTCGCGAGGAATGGCCGGAGCGGCTGCACGCGGGGATGCAGGCGGCGGATCTGGGCGCGGCGCCGGGCGGCTGGACCTATCAGCTGGTACGCCAGGGCATGTACGTCTACGCCATCGACAATGGCCCCATGGGCCGCGAGCTGATGGCGACCGGTCAGGTCGAGCATCTGCGCGAGGATGGCTTCACCTGGCAGCCGCCGCAGCGCCTGGACTGGCTGGTGTGTGATATCGTCGACAAGCCGATGCGGGTCGTCGACATGGTCGAGCGCTGGCTGTTAAAGCGCTGGTGTCGCGAGGCGGTGTTCAACCTGAAGCTGCCGATGAAGCAGCGCTGGGAGGAAGTGGCGCGCTGTCTCGAGCGGCTGGAAGCGCGTCTGGCGGATGCCGGAGTCGAGGCACGCATCGCCTGCAAGCAGCTCTATCACGATCGCGAGGAGGTTACCGTCCACGTGCGGCTGTCATGACCCTATACATCCAACACGCCACCCGAGAGGCCAACGATGGATCCGCAATCCGATTCCTACGATGCCAATGCCGAGCTGGATACCATCGGGCTTTATTGCCCCGAACCGATCATGCTGATGCACAACCGGGTACGCGACATGCGCGCCGGCGAGGTGCTCAAGGTCGTCGCCAGCGATCCCGCGACCACCCGCGACGTGCCAAAGTTCTGCAACTTCCTGGGCCATGAACTGCTCGCCCAGGAGCAGCGCGGCGACGACTACCTTTACTATATTCGCCTCGGCTGAGACCCAGCAGCAGCACGGCTTGCGTTGCGCGGTGCCGGATGCCTGTCAAGCGTCGTCGTGACCCACCATGCAGGCCAGCGCCTCGAGGGTGGCCGGGTCCTCCTGACGAATGCGATTGGCGATGGCCCGCTGGAAGAAGTAGACCACCTGGTGGCGGCTGTGGCCGGGGTATAGACAGTCGTCGCCGGCGACCACCGGGGTCGACTCGACCCGGCTCTCGTCGACCAGCAGGGCCTCGATCGTGCCATTGCTGTAGAGCCGCCAGCCGAACACCAGCTTGAGCTGCCAGGTCGTCGCCTCCTCGTCGAGGCACAAGGCATGCGTGCCCAGCGTCTCGGGCAACTGCTGAAGAAGGGTCGTTTCGCCGCTCTCCTCGTAATCGAAATAGGCGGCGGCATGCTCGAGTTCGTAGACCTTGTGCTCGGGCGCGGTGTAGAAGATCTCTTCGGTTTCGGGATCGCGGTAGCCGACGAAGTGACCGTGCTCCGGATCGTCGAGATCGTGACAGGGTGTCAGCGCTTCCATCCACGGCACCAGGCCGACCACCTCCCCGTCGTCGCGCAGGCCCCAGGCGAGCAACGGCATGCCGTAGAGCGTGTCGAGATCGGAGGCCAGATGATAGACCATCTCGAGGCCGTCCAGCTCGGGGGCGAGGCGAACCAGATGACGCTTGGCCCTCAGCCGGTTGCGCATGGTCTCCAGATCGATGACCCGGGCGGAGCGGGGGGACATTGGGATACCCATGGTTACCCTCCTCATCGGCAAGATTTCGGCCTAGGCCTCGATTCACTATTAGCACAGCTCGCCAGTCGAAGTTAACCCCTGTCGACGGACGCGCGTGCAACGCTGACATCGGTATTCCCCCGGCTGACCCGCCAGAGACGCCATCCCAGCAGCAGCGCGGCGACGCTCAATCCCGCAACCAGGCCGAGCCAGTAGCCGTAGACGCCGAGCGGCTGCCAGTCGCCGATACCGGCGCTGCCCAGCAGGTAGCCGCCGCCGAGACCCACCGCCCAGTAGGACACCAGGGTGATCGCCATGATGATTCGAGTATCCTTGTAGCCGCGCAGCGCCCCGGCCAGGTTGACCTGCAGGGCGTCGGAGAACTGATAGATCATGGCCAGCCAGATCAGCGACACCGCCAGCGACTGGACTTCTTCGTTGGGACTGTACAGCGCCACCACCGGCCCGGCGGTGAGCCACAGGATCAGGTCGTTGAGCAGCGCCACCAGCAGACAGGCGACGATGCCGTTCCAGGCCACGAAAGCGGCGCCGCGGCGCTGCCCGCTGCCCAGCGTGTGACCGACACGTATCGTCAATGCCATGCCCAGTGACAGCGGCAGCATGAACAGGATCGAGGTGTAGTTGAGCGCGATCTGGTGGGCGGCGACGGCAATCTCCCCGAAGCTGGCGATGAACAGCGCGATCAGCGTGAACAACGTCACTTCGACGAAGATCGCCACGCCGATCGGCGCGCCGACATGCAGCAATTCACCGAGCATGGCGCGTTGCGGGCGGGCCAGCCTCGACCACAGGTTCAAGGAAGCGAATATCGCGCTGCGCTGCGTATAGATCAGCAGCGCCAGGCACATCACCCACATCGCCAGCGCGGTGGCGATGCCGCAGCCCACCGCGCCCAGTGCCGGTAACCGGCTCAACCCCAGCGGCAGGGCGTCGCCGAACAGCGTCTCGAGGCCGGGACCGCCGTAGATCAGCAGATAATTGAAGGGAACGTTCACGCCCAGCCCCAGCAGGCTGATCCATAATGCCGGACGGGTATGGTTCATGCCGTCGGCGAAGGCACGCAGCGCCTGGAAGGCGGCCACGCCCGGCATGCCGAAGGCGACCATCGCCAGGTAGCTGGCCGAGAGCGAAGCCACGGGCTCGGGCACTGCCATCAGACGAAACACCGGCATCACCGCGAACGCCAGCAACAGGGCGGCGACCACCCCGAGACCCAGCGCCAGCCACAGGGCCTGATGCACGAAGGGCCGGATCCGATCGACACGCTTGCCGCCCAGCAACTGGGCGACGATCGGCGTCAGGCCCATCAGCGTGCCGGTGGCGAACAGCATCAACGGCAGCCACAGGCTGGAACCCACCGAGATCGCCGCGAGATCGGTGGCGCTGGCGCGCCCGGCCATGATCACGTCGGTCACGCTCATTCCCGACTGGGCCAGCTGTGCGCCACAGATCGGCAATGCCAGGCGGATCAGCGCGGCGTTTTCTCGCCGCCAGCGCTGCCAGCGGTTTCCGGTTATCGCCACGGCGACGCTCCCTATCGGCCGGCGGGGGAAACCGCATTCTAGGTGACTCGCGACGGCCTGCCTACGGCGACCGTCGTCGCAGGGCCGGGCCCAGCAAGCGGATGCCAGTCGAGCGGACGACACGTATAATGTCGGCCATGAACGAAGCTAGCGGCTCCCATCGCATCGACGACGTCATCGCGCTGTTCGACGGTCTGTTTGGCGCCGTTCACCGCACCCGGCTGGTGAGCGGCGGCGATGAGCCGCTGTACCGGCCTGCCGCGCATGGCGATGGCCACCACCAGGTGATCTTCACGCGCGACTATTTCGCCAGCGCGCTGCACGAGATCAGCCACTGGTGCATCGCCGGCGAGCGTCGCCGGCAATTCGAGGACTACGGCTACTGGTATTGCCCCGATGGGCGCGATGGCAACATGCAGCAGGCGTTCGAGAACGCCGAGGTGGCGCCGCAGGCCCTGGAGTTGCTGTTCTCGCGGGCCTGTCGGCGACGCTTCCACGTCAGCGTCGATAACCTCGGTGACATGGCGGTCGATCGCCACGCCTTCAGGGCGCGCGTCGAGGCCCGCGCCGAGCGTTACCGGCGCGAGGGGCTACCGCGGCGTGGCGATGCTTTCTGCACCGCGCTCGAGGCGTTCTATCGTGACCGCGTGTCGCGCGATGCGGCGGTCGCCATGGGCCATGAGCGGCTGGCCCGCGGCGCGGCGGGGGGCTGCATATCGTGACGGATGCGCCAGGTTAGCTGGCGGCGTCCTCGATCAGGCGCTGATGAAGGTAGAGCATGACCTGCACTTCATGATCGGGGCGCAACGGTTCGAGGCCCAGTTCGCCGAACAGCTCGTTGCGCGCGCGGGCCCATTCGCCGGTGGCGAGGTCGGGGTACAGGCTCTCGGCCGGGGCCAGCTCGAC
Source organism: Halomonas sp. IOP_31 (assembly GCF_021151495.1). Classification (NCBI taxonomy): domain Bacteria; kingdom Pseudomonadati; phylum Pseudomonadota; class Gammaproteobacteria; order Oceanospirillales; family Halomonadaceae; genus Halomonas; species Halomonas sp. IOP_31. The sequence goes on from NZ_JAIRBP010000008.1 coordinate 100,653, forward strand.
GAACGGGTCGACGCCATAGTCGTCGAACAGCCGCGACAACCCGGCCTCGTCGTCGAACACCCCGGCGGTGAACAGCGTGGCGCTGAAATGATCGCCTTCGAGCTCGCGGATCACGTCCAGCGGGCTGACGCCGAAGGTGCGCAGCTCCTCCAGACTGTAGTCGCCGAGCTTGAGCAGTTCGTCGTTCAGCCACGCGTCGTCGGGCTGGATCAGGGTGTGCTTGATCTGGCCATCGGGCAGCGCCCAGGCGATGGCCAGCGGGAGGGCATCGTCCTCGCCGGTCTCGATGGTGATAAAGCCGGGATAATCCGCCATCAGTTATCCTCCAAGCGGAAGAAGCGTTGCGCCGTCGACGTGGTCGCCCGGCAGATGTCGCCCTCGCCGTCGCCACGCCAGTGGGCGATCTCGCGCACAATCCAGGGTAGCAGCGCGGGCTCGTGGCGTCGCCCGGGCGCCTTGGCCGGCAGGTTGCGCGGCAGCAGGTAGGGGCAATCGGTCTCGACCATCAGCCGCTCGAGCGGGATGTCGGCGAGCAGTTCGCGCAGGTGATGGCCGCGACGCTCGTCGCACAGCCAGCCGGTCAGGCCGATGTGCAGGTCAAGATCGAGATAGCCATGCAACGTCTTGCGCTCGCCGGTGAAGCAGTGGATGACTGCGTCGGCGATGTCGTCGCGCCAGCTCCTGAGCATCTCGAGCATGCGCGGACCGGCATCGCGCTCGTGGATGAACAGCGGCAGGCCGGCCTCGACGGCAAGCCCCAGTTGGGCCTCGAAGGCGCGCTCCTGATCGGCCGGTGACGAGAAGTTGCGGTTGAAATCGAGCCCGCATTCGCCGACGGCGACGATTCCCGGCTCGCGGTACAGCGCGGCGAACTCTTTGGCCAGCGTGGCCGACCATTGGCTGGCCTCGTGGGGGTGCACGCCGGCGGTGGCGTGGAGCCCGCGATGGCGCGCGGCCAGCTCGAGGGCCTGATGCGCATGCTCAAGGTCGGTGCCGGTGACGATCAGCGTCCCGACGCCGGCATCGCGGGCGCGCTCGATGACCGCCTGAACGTCGCGGCGAAAGCTGTCGTGGGTCAGGTTGGCGCCGATGTCGACCAGCGGCGCGGCGGCCTTGAAGCGCAGCGTGTCGGGCAACGGGTTGGCGCTGTCGGCGATGCCTGGCGAGGTGTCGCTCACGTCGATCTCCTGGGTCGCGGGAACGATCATTGTACCCAAGGCCACGCGGCGCCGGCCATGCGTTACAATGCCCGTTCCTGAAACATATTCTTCTTGAAACTCTCCACGACGAGGTAGGCGTGACGCTGCTACGGCTCGAACAGCTGCAATTGGCCTATGGCCCACAAGTCCTGCTCGATGGCGCCGACCTGACCCTGGAACGGGGTGAGCGTCTGGCGCTGGTGGGGCGCAACGGCACCGGCAAGTCGACCCTGCTGGGGCTGGTGGCCGGCGACAATCTTCCCGACGGCGGCCACATCTGGCGCGCCCCGGGCCTGCGCATCGGCGTGCTGGCCCAGGATCTGCCGGTGGCCAGCGGCGAGACGATCTTCGACGTCGTCGCCCAGGGGCTGCCCCAGGCCGGCGAACTGCTCGCCGAGTATCATCATCTGATCCAGTCGGACGATCCCGACATGAACCGCCTGGCGCAGTTGCAGACGCGGCTCGAGGCGATCGACGGCTGGTCGTTCCATCAGCGCATCGATAGCGTGCTGACCCGGCTCGGATTGCCCGCCGACAGCCAGATGAGCGCGCTGTCCGGTGGCTGGCGGCGGCGCGTGGCGCTGGCCCGGGCACTGGTCGCCGATCCCGACCTGCTGCTGCTCGACGAGCCGACCAACCACCTCGATCTGGACACCATCACCTGGCTCGAGGAGCAGCTGGCGGCATTCGCCGGCGCGGTGCTGTTCATCACCCACGACCGGGCCTTTCTGTCGCGCCTGGCCACCGCCATCCTCGAACTCGATCGCGGCCGGCTGGGGCGCTACCCCGGCGACTACGCGCGCTACCAGGCGCAGAAGAATCACGAGCTCGAGGTCGAGGCCCGCGAGCGCGCCGAGTTCGACAAGAAGCTCGCCCAGGAGGAGGCGTGGATTCGCCAGGGCATCAAGGCGCGGCGGACCCGCAACGAGGGCCGGGTGCGCGCCCTGCAGAAGATGCGCGGCGAGCGCGCCGAACGCCGCGAGCGCCAGGGCCGGGCGACGATCCGCGTCGACGGCGGCGAGCGCAGCGGCAAGCGCGTGGTCGAGTTGAGCCGCGTCAGCCAGCGCTACGGCGACGACTGGGTGATTCGCGATCTCGATCTGGAGATCCAGCGTGGCGATCGGGTGGGGCTGATCGGGCGCAACGGCGCCGGCAAGACCACGCTGCTCAAGATCCTGCTCGGCGAACTCGAGCCCAGCGAGGGCCGGGTGCGCATGGGCACCAACATCAGCGTGGCCTATTTCGATCAGCTGCGCGCCGGGCTGGAGCCGGAGAAGAGCGTCTACGACAACGTCGCCCAGGGCAGCGACCGGGTCAGCGTGGGCGGCAAGGACAAGCACGTGATCAGCTACCTGCAGGACTTCCTGTTCACCCCCGAGCGCGCCCGCCAGCCGGTCAAGGCGCTGTCGGGCGGCGAGTCGAATCGGCTGTTGCTGGCCAAGCTGTTCACCCAGCCGGCCAACGTGCTGGTACTCGACGAACCGACCAACGATCTCGACGTCGAGACGCTGGAACTGCTCGAGGAGCTGCTGCTCGACTTTGCGGGAACGCTGCTGCTGGTCTCCCACGACCGGGTGTTCATGGATAACGTGGTCACCGAGGTGCTGGCCTTCGAGGGCAACGGCCGCGTCAACGACTACGTCGGCGGCTACAGTGACTGGGTGCGCCAGGGCGGTAAATTGCCGCCGGCGCCCTGGGCCTTCGATGCGGCGGGCGTCGACAAGGGGAGCAGGAACGAAGGCGGCGGGAAGCCTGAGTCCACGGCCTACGACGCTACGGCAAAGCCCGCCAGGAAGGTTGTCAAGCTTTCCTACAAGCTGCAGCGCGAGCTGGATAGCCTGCCGGCGACCATCGAGTCGCTCGAGGCGCAGATCGCCGACTTCGAAGCGCAGATCGCCGACCCGGGATTCTATCGGCAGGATGCCGAGACGGTGAGCCAGTCGCTCGAGGCGCTGTCCGCCAGGCAGGCGGAGCTCGATGCGGCGATGGAGCGCTGGATGGAGCTTGAGGCCATGACGCACGGCGAATAGCACGACCACGGGCCGGCTGGCGGCCCGTGGTCATGTTCAGGCGGCCGGTCATTCGTCGGTTTCGCCGTCCTTGCCGACGCGTACCGCGAGGACGTCGCATTCGGCGCCATGCAACACACCCGTGGATGTCGAACCCAGCAGCAGGGCGAAGCCATGGCGGCCATGCGAACCGACCACGATCAGATCGACGCCATGTTCCTTCGAGAAACGGTGGATTTCGGTATCCGGCATACCCACCACTACATATTGATCTTCTCGCGGGATGTCGTGGGGATCGGCGATCTCGGCCAGGCGATGCTTGGCATGGTCGTCGAGTTGATCTTGAATGCTGGTCAAGTCCATGGGGATGTCGCCACCGTAGGCGAAGCCCAGTGGCTCCAGGGTATGCATGACCGACAGCTTGGCGTGATTACGTCGAGCAATGGGAATGGCGCGCTCCAGCACCTTGTATGAATCCTTGGTCAGATCCACGGCGACCAGCACATGATGGTATTCGTTACTCATGGGAAGGGCCCTCCCTCATTCAACGATTGGATGCAGTCACTCTAAATCGAGAGTGTTTGCCTCACAATGAGCCTAATCAACGTTTCAGGATACGACATGACGTTTTGGCTGATTCTCGCAGTGACCATGTTGGCGATCATTTCGCCGGCCGTGTGGCTGCGGCCCTCGCGACGCGACCACCGGATCGCCGCATTGCGCCAGGCGGCGCGGGAGGCAGGCGTTTCTGTGGGGTTTTCCAAGTCGCCGCTGCACATGGCACCGGCCGACCTGGCGAGCTATCGTTGGCGTTACCCGCAGACGCGTCCAGGACCGCGTTGCGTACTGGTGCGCGAGGCGCATGCCAGTACGCAGTTGAAGCCGTACGGGACGAACTGGCGTTGGCGGATCGAGCCGCTGCGGCGCTTGCCCGCGGAGGCGGACCAACGGCTGCAGCAACTCCTGGCGCGCTTGCCGGAGGATGCGCTGGTGCTCGAGTCGACTCGCGACCATCTATGGCTGTGGTGGGGCGAGTCGCTGGACGCGGCGGCGTTCAGCGACATCGAAAGGTCCATGGCGAGGCTGCGCGATGCCCTGGAAGGCGATGAGACAAGCCGCGGCGCGCCCAATGTGCCGCCTGGCTAGCGCCCCGAAGGCGCGGGCGGCGGTGGTGCTAGCAATCGCCCCCGGGGCTGCGCGTCTGTAGACGCTGGGCGTTGCGCTCGATGCGGTTCAGCAGGTCCTCGAGAGTGGCGACTTCCTGGGGCGAGATGCCTTCGAGTATCTCGGTGCGCGCCTGGTCGGCAATCGATACGATCTGTTCCAGCATGGGCATGGCGCTTTCGGTCAGGTAGACCCGCTTGGTGCGCCGGTCGTTGGGGCAGGGGCGGCGCTCGATCAGGCCTTGATCGCTCAACTGATCAAGCGTACGCACCAGCGAGGGCGCCTCGACGCCGATGGCGCGAGCCAGGTCGCACTGCGGCTGGCCATCGCCCATCTGCCAGAGATGGTAGAGGGTGACCCAGCGGGTCTGGGTCAGGTCCAGCGGCGCCAGACGCTCATCGAGGATGGCGCGCCACAGGCGCGGCAGGCGGGACAGTTTGAATCCGATGGTCTCAGGCATTGGGGTTGTCATTTCGCAGGCTAATATTCAGTCGATTGTCCGTAAACCGCGGCGCAATGCAACCCCTAAGGTTGGGTCTTCTCGCCGCCAGGCAACAGTTGCCGCACGTCCAGGCCGGGAATGCCGACGGGAGAGCGAATCAGGCCATCGGCCGTGTCGGCCCGTGCGGCCGATTCGGTGACCGTGAAGCGCATCACGCCGATAAGCTGACCGGTGGCGGTCACCACATCGATGCGCCAGCGCCCGACGCTGTCCAGGGGGAACTGCTGCTTGTGCGTCCAGGCGCGGTAGCCCTGGTCGCGCCCGCCTTCAATGATCAAGGGGATGCGGTCGATCAGTTGTCCCTCGTAGCGCCATTCATGATAGATCTTCTCGCGCAGCCCGCGGGGCGCGCGGATCGCCGTATATGCATAGAGGCCTTGATTGCGCAGCGCGCTATTGGTCAGCGTGAGCCTGCCGCTGGGTTGGCGGCGGCTCGCATCGAAGCTCGGCGAAAGCGCGGTGCCGGTCAGCCACAGCGTCGCCGGTGGCACCCAGGCGCGGCCGGCCCAGGCGGTAGCGCCCAGCAGCAGCGCCAGGCCGATCATCGCCAGCCAGCGTAGCAGTCCCTTGGGCTGCAACAGATGGATCAGGCTCGGCAGGCCGAAGATCATGATCGCCAGCACGGCGAGCAACAGGCTCTCGCCGGTGGTCAGTTGCAGCATCAGGGGCAGGGTGACCAGCACTACCAGGAATACGCATTGGGCGTGAAAGGCGAAATACAGCCAGCGATGACGCTCGGCGAGCTTGAAATACAGCGGGTCGAGAATCGAGAGTAAAGCGCAGCCGATCATCGCCAGGGTGAAGAATACCTGGCCACTGGCCCACACGGTGGTCGCCAGCAGAAAAGGCAGGGTGAAGAACAGTGTCTCCTGATGAATCATCTGGGCGATGAAGGTGGTCACCCCCGAGGGCAGGGTGGGATAACCCCGGCGCGCCAGGATACGGCCTATCATGCTTTCTGAAAGCAGTAGCAGCCAGGCGAGCAGTAGCCCCAGCGCCAGCATGACGCCGAGCGCCTGCTGGCGGTCGACCAGGAAGAAACTCAGCGCACCGATCACAAACGCCATGGGCGGCCACAGCCAGGCATAAGGCTGCAAACGCCTCACCCAGCGTTCGATGAAGTCATTCAGGCGAGTCAGACGAGGCTGTGCGGCGGCGGGCATTGGGCTGACTCGGTCGGGGCTCGTGGTCGGTGCGAAGTCGCGCATCCTAGCAGCTGTCGCCGCGCCTGAGGGAGTCGCCCCGGTGCGACAGCGCCGACGGGTCGCCATTCAGTGCTTGACGAAGTCACCGGGCTTGACTCAAGCTAGCTGTATTCAAACGCTTGTATGAATGTTCTTCTCAACCCGTGGAGATGGGTCCATGATCTACCAAGGCAGCGCCCTGTCGGTTGTGAAACGCAGCGATGGCATCGCCATGCTGACCTTCGACTTGCAGGACGAATCGATCAACAAGCTCTCCAGCACCGTCATTGCGCAACTGAGAGAGGCAATCGATGCGCTCGATACCGAGCGGGGCATCACGGGGCTGGTGATCGCCAGCGCCAAGGACGTGTTCATCGTCGGCGCCGACATCACCGAGTTTCACGCGCTGTTCGCCAAGGGCGAGGACTATCTGGTCGACATGAATCAGCAGGTTCATGCGCTGTTCAATCGTATCGAGGACCTGCCCTTTCCCACCGTCACCGCCATCAATGGCCTGGCACTGGGGGGCGGTTTCGAGGTCACCCTGACCACCGACTTCCGGGTGATGGCGGATTCGGCCCAGGTCGGCCTGCCGGAAACCAAGCTGGGCATCCTGCCGGGCTGGGGTGGTTGCGTGCGCCTGTCGCGGTTGACCGGGGCCGACAACGCCATCGAGTGGATCGCCGCCGGCTCCCAGAACGGGGCCAACCAGGCGTTGAAGATCGCCGCGGTGGATGCGGTGGTGCCGGGCGAGCGGCTCGAAGCCGCGGCGCTGGACATCCTGGCGCGGGCCAATGACGGTGAGCTGGACTATCGGGCACGTCGCGCGGAGAAGACCGGGCCGCTCAAGCTCAACGCCATCGAGCAGATGATGGTCTTCGAGACCGCCAAGGGCTACGTCGCCGGCAAGGCCGGGCCGCACTATCCGGCACCCATCGAAGCCATCAAGGTGATCCAGAAAGGGGCGGGAGAAAACCGCGAACGGGCTCAGGCGATCGAGGCCAAGGCCTTCGCCAAGCTGGCGCTGAGCGATGTCTGCTACAACCTGGTGGGGCTGTTCCTCAACGACCAGCTGGTCAAGAAGAAGGGCAGCCAGTACGAGAGAAAGGCCGCGCCGGTCAACCGGGCGGCGGTGCTTGGAGCCGGCATCATGGGCGGCGGGATCGCCTACCAGAGCGCCTACAAGGGCACGCCGATCCTGATGAAGGACATCAACGAGGAGGCCGTCCAACTGGGGCTGAAGGAGGCGCGCAAGCTGCTTGCCAAGCAGGTCGAGCGCGGCAAGCTGACTACCGAGCAGATGGCCGAGGCGCTATCCAATATTCGCCCGACGCTTTCCTACGGCGATTTCGGCGAGGTCGATCTTATCGTCGAGGCGGTGGTCGAAAACTCCAAGATCAAGGACGCGGTGCTCACCGAGGTCGAAGGCCAGGTCGGCGAGAACACCATTCTTACCTCCAACACCTCGACGATCTCGATCAATCGGCTGGCGCAGAACCTGAAGCGCCCCGAGAACTTCTGCGGCATGCACTTCTTCAACCCGGTGCACCGCATGCCGCTGGTCGAGGTGATCCGCGGCGAGAAGACCAGCGATGCCGCCTTGGCGGCGACCGTGGCTTATGCCCGCAAGATGGGCAAGACGCCGATCGTGGTCAACGACTGCCCGGGCTTTCTGGTCAATCGCGTGCTGTTCCCCTACTTCGGTGGTTTCAGCTTCCTGGTCGAGCAGGGCGCCGACTTCGAGCACGTCGACAAGGTCATGGAAAAATTCGGCTGGCCGATGGGGCCAGCCTACCTGCTCGACGTGGTCGGCATGGACACCGCGGTACACGCCAACGAGGTGATGGCCGAGGGCTTCCCCGAGCGCATGGCACGTGACGAGAAAACCGTCATTCAGGTGATGTACGAAAACGGCCGCCTGGGCCAGAAGAACGGCAAGGGCTTCTACCGCTACGAGGAAGACAAGAAGGGCAAGCCACGCAAGGTCTCTGATGAGCAGGCCAGGGCGCTGGCCGGCGAGGTGGCCGTTGCCAAGCGCGAATTCGAGGACGACGAGATCGTCGCGCGGATGATGGTGCCGTTGTGCATGGAAAGCGTGCGCTGCCTGGAAGACGGTATCGTCGGCAGCCCGGCTGAAGCCGACATGGCGCTGATCTACGGCATCGGCTTCCCGCCGTTCCGCGGGGGCGCGTTGCGCTACATCGACGCCATGGGCGTGGCCGAGTTCGTGGCGCTGGCCGAGCGCCTGGCCGAAGAGCTCGGGCCGCTTTACGCGCCGACCCGGCGGTTACGCGAGATGGCCGCCAACGGCGAGCGTTTCTATAGCGCCGATGCGACTTCCAGCCACAACCCGGCCTGATCCGCCACGTATTTCAGGAGAGACGAGATGAGTTTGAATTCCAGAGACATCGTGGTGGTCGATGCCGTACGCACCGCCATGGCCAAGGCCAGGAACGGGGCGTTTCGCAACGTGCGCGCCGAGAACCTGTCCGCCGCGGTGATGCAGGCGCTGTTCGATCGCAACCCCAAGCTCGACCCCGCCGAGGTCGATGACGTGATCTGGGGCTGCGTCAACCAGACTCTCGAACAGGCCATGAACATCGCCCGCAACGCGGCGATCATGACCGGCATTCCGCGCTCGGTACCGGCGCAGACCGTCAATCGCCTGTGCGGTTCGTCGATGAGCGCGCTGCACATCGCCGCCGCCAACATCAAGGCCGGGATGGGCGACTTCTACGTCATCGGCGGCGTCGAGCACATGGAGCATGTGCCGATGGATCACGGCGTCGACGTCAATCCGGCGGCCAGCAAGCACGCCGCCAAGGCGGCGATGATGATGGGCCTGACTGCCGAACTGCTGGGCAAGATGCACGGCGTCACTCGCGAGGAGCAGGACAAGTTCGGGGTGCGTTCTCATCAGCGTGCGCTCGCGGCCAATGAGAAGGGCTATTTCGATAACGAGATCATCGGTGTCGAGGGCCACGACAGCGACGGTTTCCGGCAGCTCGTGACCCGCGACGAGGTGGTGCGTATCGACGCCAACCTCGAGGACATGGCCAAGCTCAAGCCGATCTTCGATCCCAAAGGCGGTACCGTCTCGGCCGGCACGTCCTCGGCGCTGTCGGTGGGCGCGTCGGGCCTTGCGGTGATGAGTTACGAGCGTGCCAAGGCGCTGGGGCTCGAGCCGATCGCCCGGGTGCTGTCCACCGGCGTGGCCGGCTGCGACGCCTCGATCATGGGCTATGGCCCGGTGCCGGCGAGCAAGAAGGCGCTTGCCGCGGCGGGGTTGAAGATCGACGACATCCAGAGCGTCGAGCTCAACGAGGCCTTCGCCGCCCAGGCGTTGACGGTGCTCAAGGAGCTCGGCCTGCGCGAGCGCATGGACGAGGCCGTCAATCTCAATGGCGGCGCCATCGCGTTGGGCCATCCATTGGGCTGCTCGGGCGCGCGTATCTCGACCACCCTGCTCAACGTGATGCGTCAGCAGGACACCACGCTGGGACTGGCGACCATGTGCATCGGCATGGGTCAGGGGGTGGCGACGATCTTCGAGCGTCTCAAATAAGAGCGGCGTGATTTCCAGGCGGGCCTTACCTGACTCCAGCATCAAACACAGGGCGGGGTGAAGGACTCGCGCCGCTTTCCAAGCCGCCTACGGGCGGCTTTCTGGTGCGCGGATACCGGCGTATGGCGAGCCCAAGCTACAAGCGGCGCGACGTATCGATCGGTTATACTTGAAGGCAGGCCAGCGAGGAGGCGTCATGGAACAACGCATGATCACTGCCATTGACGAAGGTGGCCAGTTGTATCCCATCGACAAGCTCGGGGCGCACCGTCTGGGAACGCGCCACGTCGCCATTTCGGTCTTCGTGTTCTCGGGCACTCAAGTGTTGCTGCAACAGCGCGCCCCGGGCAAATACCACTCGGCTGGACAATGGGCCAACGCCTGCTGCTCGCATCCCGACTGGGGCGAGGCGGTAATCGACTGCGCTCACCGCCGGCTCAAGGAGGAAATGGGCTTGGATCTACCGGTGCACAGCGCCGGTATCATGGATTACCGGGCCGATGTCGGCAGTGGTCTGGTGGAAAATGAGCACGTGCATCTGTTTTCTGCCGAATGCGAAGCCGAAGGAGTGATGATTCGGCCCGACCCCGCTGAAGTCAGCGACTACCGTTGGCTGGATATCGTAGCGCTACGTCAAGAGATCGCCGAGTCACCATGCGCATTCACGCCTTGGCTGCGAATTTATCTGAGGCGTTCGGGCGAGACCGGCATCGTACGCTTGCAAGGTCAGCCGTAAATATTCTCGCCCGAGATAAGTCTCGGTTACTGGGCCAGCGCTTCTTCCTGTGAACTCAGGAAGTCCGATTGTGAAGTGGCTGTCCCACCGTTAGATGTCTGACTGGAATCGGTGCTTAACGATCCCTGAGCATTGTCACCCAGTGTCATCTCGATCTGCTGCCAATTGGTAGCAGAAATAGTCGTATTGCTATATATGGTGGCGGAGCCGGAGGAGCCCGAAGATGAAGCGTTCTGCTTGCTTTCGTAGAGTATCGCCGCGGCCTGGGCACTTCGAGCCGGAAAATTATACGGTTGCGGGCCGATCAAGGAACCGTCACCGGCTTGTGCAATCGGGAAGACTGTCATCCAAGCGCCGATAGCCAGTAAAACGCGGATCGGGATGAGCGTTTTTTCGTGGGCAAGCGCCTTGTCCAATAGGTTCATAAGGTTCTCCCGAACCGGGGGGCGAATGCCCCCCGGCAGTCCCTGATGTTGTCAGTTACTGAAACTACCCAGGCTGACGTTGACGTTGTTACCAACAGCTGTTGCCACAGAGCTGATCTCAGGGCCTTTCAATGTTCCAGGATCAGTAACCATGAGGCTTACGTCATTGACGTAGGAGTAGGCTGATACGCTGCCTGTGCCGACCTGGTTAATGTTAGCAAGCAGGATGGAGTCTGCAGCTGTATTGGCCTGAAGATCCAGCGACAAGTTATTGCCGACAGCCGTCGCTGCACTGTCAACGGTCATGTTGTCGATCCCAGCAACCGTGGAGCTGGCGCTGATACTGCCCGAGCCGTACCAGATCTGGTTGCTATCCAGGTTGGTTTGCACGTCGGTTTCGACACTGGCGTTATTGGCGACAGCGGTCGCTGCACTTTCGATGGCGCCATTACCGATGGCCGAGTAGTCGTAGTTGATGTCGACGTCGACGCCGCCTTTGCCATGGCCGGTGGACCACCAGTCGGCATCGATGGTCTTGTCCGGCTTGACCATGTTGTCGATGTTGGTGACGTTACTGGTAGCACTAACACTGCCGGTGAATGTCTGGTCGATCTCGGCTAGTGCGAGCCCGCTGGGATCATCGAGACCCACATTTATATCGATATCTTGATCAACATATGTATCGACATCAAGATCCCAATCCCAGTCAGATCTATCAAAGGCCTGAGCCTGCGAGATTCCCAGCACCATGGCGCTTGCGGCGCTGATGGCGAAGGCCAGTTTATTCAGTTGTTTCATTGTTGCGTTCCTCTTGACTTACGGCTAGGTATTGCCCGGTTTCCGGCTGACAGGTCTCCCCGTCTGGTATCGGAAGACCCAGGCCTTCGGTCAGGATCTGGTAGGTACCCATTTCCACGACCGATCGAACGCCGAGTTGCAGGGGTTCATTCCTGACACCGCCGGCGTCGAATTCGATGAGTTGGTTGCCAAAAAAACGATAGATCCCGGTTTCCACCTCGTAACCGACGATCTGCTTCTGCAGGCTGGTGACATAGAGCGTTCGGAAAGTCCTGACATCGACCAGGCGTAGGTCGATTCCAACGTTGATCACCGCCGTACGAACACCGCCGCCAATGCCACTGACATAGAGACGTGCCCCGCCGCTGGCAATGTTGTAGTTGAGTTCGGTGAGCGCGCCGAGGATCACGAAGTTGGCCGGCAGAACGGCGATAGGCTTGGGCTCGTAGGCCATCGCATTGCGTTCGAATAGCTGCTGCTCAGCCAGTGGCACGCGCACGTCGAGGCGCTCAGTGAGGTTGACCTTGCCCGTCTTGTACAGGGCACTGATCAGCATTTCCGAGACACCCTGGGTGAGCGCGGTGCTTTCAGTAACCGTGGTATAGGTACGTTGGCCGGTCTTGTCGGCGATCTGGCCCACGGCAATCACTGGAAGATTATTGGCAGCCGGTAACTTGTCGAGATCGGCCAGGCATTGGCTATAGGGTGTGTTATTGCTGGTCACGGGCGGCCCTAGCAGCGGCTTCACATGCTCGAAGTCCGGATCGACTGCTGCACAACCACTACCCAGGAGAACGAACAAGAGCGCCGGATAATACTTGAAATTGAGCATGTGTTATTCACCCGAGATAGTCCGTAAGTGCTTGGCTATCCTTTAAGCATCATGTGTGCCAAATATTCATTTTCTCTTTCTGGCAATGAGTTGTTGGACAATAATGGCGTGATGTTATTGTTGTTTTTTGCAAAATGCCTTGTATTTTGAAAAATTCTTATTAGTGTGACCAGCCTCAGAGTTTATAAGTTGATGACGCTTGAAGATCGAGACTTGATGTGAGCGATGGTTGCGCACTTTGCTAATGTTTTGATGTAGGTAATATCGATTAGCTCGTTGATGCTTTTTTGTTATTTTCGCAGATGTTGGCATAATGTTTTTTTGGGGTTTTTGAGAGCTATGACAGGGCGTCTATTTAATTTTTCAGTAATTTGGATTAGTTTTCAATGGTTTGCGTTGATTTTTTAATGGCTGTGCTCTTGCTTTTATTGTTGCAAGCTGGCGACGTTCGGTTAGTCTGCGTTTTATTGGATGTAAGCGATTGAAAAAGTAATAAAGATGCTTAGTGTGTTGGTTGATGTTATATAACTCAATAAAATTATTAAACAAATGAATCTAGAAGTTTTCTGGGGGCTTGTTATGGGTTGTGAATCATATCTTTCAAGCAGGCAAGGTGCGGCAACGGATCCTCGGGTCATGAGCGCCTTTATCGGTGACTCGCTGCCGATGAAAATGTTATACAAAAAGCTGAAGCAAGTTTCACGTTCCGATGCGCCCGTTTTTATTAGCGGAGAAAGTGGCACCGGCAAGGAACTCTGCGCCAGTGTTCTCCATAAATACGGAAAGCGCCATCAAGGCCCTTTCATCGCCGTCAATTGTGCGGCGATTCCGTCTGAACTCTTCGAGTCGCAATTATTCGGCCACTTGAGGGGCGCCTTTACCGGGGCTTCCTGTGATCGAGACGGCTATACCATGGCGGCAGATGGCGGAACGTTGTTTCTGGACGAGGTCGCCGAACTCAGTCTCGATGTACAAAGCAAGCTGCTGAGATTCCTGCAGACCGGTCAGGTGATTCCCGTGGGGGCGACGGCGCCGCGTGTCGTCGATTGTCGTATCGTTTGCGCCACCAACGTCGATCCTTCCGTGCTGGTCCGTGAGGGCCGCTTTCGCGAGGATCTCTATTACCGCCTGCATGTAATTCCCGTTGCATTGCCACCGTTGCGCGACCGAGGCGATGACATCGTCGAGATCGCTCGTGCGTTGGTGGCGCGCTATGCCGGGTCGGAGGGCAAGGCCTTTCAACGGATTTCGCATCAAGCCGAGCATGCCCTGCGGTGCTACAGTTGGCCAGGCAATGTCCGCGAACTGGAAAATGTCATCCGACGTGCGGTCGTCATGCATGACGGCGAGGAACTAACCGAGCATATGCTCGAACTATCTGTAGCGGCGCGAAGGGTGCCTCTGCCCCCAACGTTCAAGCAAGTTCCTGACGAGGTGTCCTCTGCACACGTTCGTCCACTATGGATGATCGAGCGAGATGCGATCGAGCATGCCATAGCTGCTTGTGGGGGAAACATTCAGCGAGCGGCGGCATTGCTAGCCTGAATATTGCACCATTGGCGCGAGTTCGGCCTGCTGAGTGATCAGGCCAGCTCTTCATGCTGGATTCAGCAAGAATCGGTCACGTTTTGATCAATTACCCAGCGTCGAGACACAC